>JAHEDN010000075.1 GCA_024641225.1 Burkholderiales bacterium
AGCGGCCTTCCCCAGGCACGGCTGTCGTCGAGCTCGAAGCGGATCCGGCCGGCCGGCTGCGGCCTGAGCACGCCGTCGACCAGGAAACTGCCGCTCAGGCGGGCGTCGATGCCCTTGACCAGCCGCCCCGGTTCGAAGCGCTCCAGCGATCCCTGCAGGTCCGCTCGATACGCGCCGGTCAGCTCGACGGTTCCCGCCATAGTGGCGACGCCGTTGCCGAGCGCAAGGCGAGCGTTGTTGATGGTGGCCAGTCTCGGCGTGAACACGGCGTCCAAGGCGAGCATCGCTGCCGGCTGGCCGCGGTTTTCGAGTTCGGCCGTCACGGAGATTGTGTCTCCCGCCTGCCGCGCCTGCATCTGCCCGTCGACGCTGAGCGGCTGCAGGGCGCCGTGCAGAAGCGCCGGATCGACGTCGGCAAGCTTCGCGCTCGTCTGCCAGTCGAGGCTGCCGAAGAACAGCGAAAAATCGCCGCTGACCGAACCCTGCAGCAACTGCCCACTGATGCGGTCGAATTTCAGCTGCCTGGAATCCAGTTCGACCTGGGCGGTCGCGCTGCGCGCGGGAATGCGCCCGGCGTCGATTGCTCCCGGCGCGCGGTTGACGATCGCGATGCTGCCGGTGACGCGGTTCATTGCCGCGTTGGGGGCGAGCGTCGTCTTCACGGTGAGATCGGCGGTGGGTGCCGCCTTGTGCCAGGCGCGCGGGTCGACACCGGCGAGATCGACGGTGAGCGACTTCACTGCCGGCTTGTCGAAGCTGGCGATCGCCGCGCTGAAGGAACCCTGCGCAGCGCCGGAAAGCTCACCTTCGAGCGCGAGGTCGACCAGAGAGCCGCTTGCGCGCAGCGCGGCCCCGATCGCCCTGTCCTGCACCTGCGCCGCCAATCGGGCTTCGGCCTTGAGCGGGAACGGCCGCAAGGGTCCCAATTCGGCGGAGACCTCCGCCTTGTGTTCCCCGAAGGCGAAGCGGCCCTCTTCGACCCGATAACCTTCCGGCCCTGCGGTCGCTCGGCCTTCGATCGACTGCAGGCTGAACTGCGTGCCGTCGACGATGACGGTCAGGCTGCCCAGTGCCGCACGCGAGGCGATCAACGGAATCGGCACGCCGATGTTCTGAATCGGGATCTCGTCGGTGATGACATCGACGCGCAGTGCGTCCGCCTGCAGGTGATCGAAGTCCAACCGCAGTGGCTTCCAGTGCCAATCGCGCAGCATTGCGCTGACTGCTGTCGCATCGACCTTCTTGTTGCCCACCGTGACCCTGAGTTCGGCAAAACCGAACTCCCGGGTCAGCGCGCCGAAGCTGCCCTGCACTTCGATGGTGACCGGGGCGATCCGATTGACGAGTGCAATGATCGAGTTCATGCCGCTCGTCGTGCCCACCAGCCAGGCGACCGCGGCAGCCAGCACTGCGCAGGTCAGCAGCAGGCTGAACAGGGCCGTGAACACCGAGCGCAGCACCAGCCGGCGGCGGCGCGGCCGGGCGGCGGGTGGGCCGGGCGGCTTGGCGGCCTGAGCAGGGGCCGGGGTGCTGGCAGGTTCAGCCATTTCAGAACGCGATGGCCAACGCGAAGTGCACGCGCACGCCGTGGGTCTGGTCGGCCCAGGCCACGTCGATGGCGATCGGACCGGCCAGCGTTCGATAGCGGACGCCGAGACCGTAGCCACGCGCCAGGCGCAGGTCGCGAAGGTCGTCGGCGGCGTTGCCGGCGTCGACGAAGATGGCCGCCCCCCAGTCACCCCGCAGCCAGCGGATGTACTCGGCCGAGAGCACCGCGAGTGAGGTGCTGCCGGTCGTCGCGGTGCCGACTTTGCGGCCGAGGCTCTGGAACGCATAGCCCCGCACGGTGCCCACGCCGCCGGTGCGGAACAGGAACTCGTTGGGCACAACGCGCGGGTCGTCCACTGCCACGTAGCCGGCCTCGGTGCGCAGGATCACCTGGTCGCGCGGCGACAGCGGCAGGTAGTAGACGTAGCGCCCGTAGCCGCGCAGGAAGACGGTATTGAGGAGGTTGGTGACGCTGCTGCGACCGAGACCGACCGTGCCCGACAACGTCACCAGCGAGCCGCGCGTGGGTTGGGTGAGCGAGTCGACTTCGCGCCGCGTCCAGGCATAGGTGGCGGAGACGACGTCGTTGGTTGTGTCTTCCTCCGGGGCTCCGCTGACCTCGCGCGATTCGTGCTGGAAGTTCAGGGCAAGCTGGGTGTCGACCGACTTCGGGCCTACTTCGCGCTTGTGAGTGCGCTGCGCGCCCACCGCCCAGCGGTTCGTCTTGACGCCCTCGCTGTCGGTGAGTTCGACTAGTGCCCCAACGGCGTCCTGTTCGTCGCCAGGTTTCGGTGGCAGATAGACATCCGCATAGGCCGCCTGGCGCGTCCTGTCCAGGCTGATGCCGGACTGCAGCGAGTACGGGTTGCCGAACAGCGTGGCCTGCCGGTAGGCGACCTCGCCACGCACGCCGGTATCGGTCGAGTATCCGAGCGAGAACGACACGCGCTTGGTCTGCGCCTCGCGCACCTCGATCAGCACCGGCAGGCTGCGGCCATCGGCCCGAGCCGGGTCGACATCGACGATCACCGTGCTGAAGTAGGGCGATCGCTGCAGCCGGCGCTGGAATTCGAGCAGCTTGTCCGCGTTGTACGGTTCGCCGACGGTGAAGGGGTTGTAGCGCTCGACCAGTTGGGCGTCGTAGCGCGCCAGGCCGCGGACTTCGAGCGCACCCACGGTGTAGGCGGGCCCCGAGTCGATCTCGACCCGCAGCCGGGCTGTCGCCTGGCCCTCGTCCACCAGCGCCACGGCGTCGCTGATCCGGGCGGCGGCGAAGTCACGACCGCGGATCTGGTTCAGCAGGCGCGTCTTCGCCGCCGACCAGCGTTCGTCGCGGAACGGCTCGCCGACCGGCAGCCCCCAGTCGGCACGCAGCCTCTCGACTGCGTCGCTGCGGTCGGCCAATTCGCCGGCGAATTCGATCACCACCTCGGTGATGCGGGTGCGCTGCCCGAGTTCGAGGCGAATGACATAGCGGGCCTCGCCGGTATCGTCGGTGCCGATCGCAAGCACGGGGGAGAAATAGCCTTCCGTGGCAAGCACGTCGAGCGTGTCGCCGCGCAGGCGGCGCAGCATCCGCTCTTCGTCCTCGCGGTCGAGCGAATCGGCCTCGGCCGTCTCGCGCAGTGCGCGGTCGAGCAGTGCGGTCACCTCGGCCGGCGGCTTGGCGGTGACGGCGTAACGAGCCAGCGGGCGCTCGGCAGCGTGAGCACACCCCAGTGCCGCGATCGCGAGGAACAGCAGGAATCGAAGCCAAAGCACCGGGTGAAGCACCGTCCAGGCCGAAGGGCCGGATTCGAGAAGCCATTCTATCGAGGCGTTGAAATCGCCCGGCCGCATCCTCACGTACGGGAAGGTTTCGTTACCAAATCGCCGGAAAGAAAAATGCGCCAGGACAAACTGACCACCAAGTTCCAGGAAGCGCTGGCCGACGCTCAGTCGATTGCGGTCGGCAACGATCACCAGTACATCGAGCCGCTGCACCTGCTGGCCGCCATGCTGCGCGACGCGGAGGGCGCCGGCCGCTCGCTTCTGGCGCGTGCGGGCGTCAACGTGCAGCCGCTGACTACGGCGGTCGATGCGGCGCTGAAGCGCCTGCCGCAGGTGACCGGAACCGAAGGCCAGGTGCAGATCAGCCGCGACCTTGTCGGGCTGCTGAACCACACCGACAAGGAAGCACAGAAGCGCGGCGATGCCTATATTGCGAGCGAGATGTTCCTGCTGGCGCTGGCGGACGACAAGGGCGAAGCGGGACGCCTGGCGCGCGAGCACGGCCTGGCGCGGAAGAGCCTGGAGGCGGCCGTCGACGCGGTGCGCGGCGGTGCGAATGTCAGTACCCAGGAGGCCGAAGGCCAGCGCGAGGCGCTGAAGAAGTACACGATCGATCTCACCGAGCGCGCGCAGCAGGGCAAGCTCGACCCGGTGATCGGCCGCGACGACGAGATCCGCCGCGCGATCCAGATCCTGCAGCGGCGTACCAAGAACAACCCGGTGCTGATCGGCGAGCCGGGCGTGGGCAAGACCGCCATCGTCGAAGGCCTCGCGCAGCGCATCGTCAACGAGGAAGTGCCCGAGACGCTGAAAGGCAAGCGCGTGCTGACGCTCGACATGGCCGGGCTGCTGGCCGGCGCGAAGTACCGCGGCGAGTTCGAAGAACGGCTGAAGGCGGTTCTGAAGGAAATCGCGGCAGAGGAAGGTCGGATCATCGTCTTCATCGACGAGATCCACACCATGGTCGGCGCCGGCAAGGCCGAGGGTGCGATCGACGCCGGCAACATGCTCAAGCCCGCGCTGGCCCGCGGCGACCTGCACTGCATCGGCGCCACCACGCTCGACGAGTATCGCAAGTACATCGAGAAGGACGCCGCGCTCGAGCGCCGCTTCCAGAAGGTGCTGATCGACGAGCCGAGCGTCGAGAGCACGATCGCCATCCTGCGTGGCCTGCAGGAACGCTACGAACTGCACCACGGCGTGGAGATCACCGACCCGGCCATCGTCGCTGCCGCGGAACTGTCGCACCGCTACATCACCGACCGCTTCCTGCCCGACAAGGCGATCGACCTGATCGACGAAGCGGCGGCGCGGATCAAGATGGAGATCGATTCCAAGCCCGAGGTGATGGACAAGCTCGACCGGCGGCTGATCCAGCTGAAGATCGAGCGCGAGGCGGTGAAAAAGGAGAAGGACGAAGCCTCGCGCAGGCGGCTGGAGATGATCGAAGCCGAGATCGCCCGGCTGGAAAAGGAGTACGCCGATTTCGACGAGGTGCTGCGTGCGGAGAAGGCTGCCGTGCAGGGCAGTGCGCACATCAAGGCCGAGATCGACAAGTTGCGCGCACAGATGGCCGACCTTCAGCGCAAGGGCCAATACGACAAGCTGGCCGAGATCCAGTACGGTACCCTGCCGCAGCTCGAGGCGCAGCTGAAGTCGGCCGAGAAGGCCGGACCCGAAGGCGGCAAGAAGGAATTCAAGCTGCTGCGCAAGGAAGTCGGTGCCGAAGAGATCGCCGAGGTGGTTTCGCGGGCCACCGGCATCCCCGTGAGCAAGATGATGCAGGGCGAGCGCGAGAAGCTTCTCGGCATGGAGTCGAAGCTGCACTCGCGCGTGGTCGGGCAGGACGAGGCGGTGCGGCTCGTCGCCGACGCCATCCGCCGCTCGCGCGCGGGACTCGCCGACCCCAACCGGCCGCTCGGTTCATTCCTGTTCCTCGGTCCCACGGGCGTCGGCAAGACCGAGCTTTGCAAGGCGCTGGCCGAGTTCCTGTTCGACAGCGACGAGCACCTCATTCGCGTCGACATGAGCGAGTACATGGAAAAGCACTCGGTCGCGCGGCTGATCGGCGCGCCGCCGGGCTACGTCGGATACGAGGAAGGCGGCCAGCTCACCGAGCAGGTGCGGCGCAAGCCGTACAGCGTGATCCTGCTCGACGAGGTCGAAAAGGCGCACCCGGATGTGTTCAACGTGCTGCTGCAGGTGCTCGACGACGGCCGCATGACCGACGGACAGGGCCGCACGGTCGACTTCAAGAACACGGTGCTGGTGATGACCAGCAACCTCGGCTCGCACGAGATCCAGCGCATGGCCGGGCAGGAGTATGACCTGATCAAGGAATCGGTGATGGGCGAGGTTCGCAAGGCCTTCCGGCCCGAGTTCGTCAACCGCATCGACGAGATCGTCGTCTTCCACGCGCTCGACCAGCAGCACATCGCCTCGATCGCTGCGATCCAGCTGAAGCGACTGGAGCAGCGCCTGGCGCAGCAGGAGATGAAGCTCGAGGTGTCGGACGCGGCGCTGGCCGAGATCGCCAAGGCGGGATTCGATCCGGTCTACGGCGCGCGGCCGCTCAAGCGCGCGATCCAGCAGCACATCGAAAACCCGATCGCCAGGCGCGTACTCGAAGGCCGCTTCGGCCCGAAGGACATCGTCCCGGTGGACTTCCGCGGTGGCAAGTTCACGTTCGAGAGGACGGTGCACTAGGCCGCGAGCGCGCCGCCAGCGCCCGTCATCAGCCGCGGTGGCGCAGGCGGTACCGACGGGTTCAGTGCAACGGCGCCGCCGGCTGCTCCTCGATGTCTTCCGGCGGCTCGGCGTGGACCGCGTGCCCCGACGGATTCGGGAACAGCGGCGCGCCGCAGTCGTCGCAGTACTCGAGGGGAAAGCGGTGCGTGTGGGCAGTGACCTTGTTCACCCCCAGCCGACGCAGCGCAGAGTCGATCTCCTCCTGCACCCGCTCTTCCTCGTCGCCGAGCAGCGGCCAGACCACGCCCTCGATCACCGCGTCGTCGTTGCCCGCGGCGCCGATCCCGACGCGCATTTCCTCGACGCGCTTGTCCTCGAAGGCGGCGAAGGTCGCCTGCAGCGCGTTCGGCCCCATGTCGTACGCGAGCTTCATGTAAAAAACGGCGGCCTCGAGCGAGAACTCGCGCAGTTCGCGATCGGCCTGACGCAGCGCGGCGTGAAAGGCGTTGGGAGCGAGCACGCGGTAGCGGCACCCGGTCATCAGCGGCGCCAGCGCACCGCCCACCTGCTCGCGGAAGGCGGTCATTGCAGCGGTCTTCGCGTCCGGGTCGACGCCGGTCTCCTGCCAGTGATACAGCGGCGCGCCCTGCGGGACGACGATGGCGGCAAGCACGTAGCGCGTGTCGGCCAGCATCATCACCGGCTCGCGCAGGCTCTTGCCGTCGATCTTCAGCCGCTTGCCGGCCACGCACGTTTCGAACAGCTTCTGCGCCGCGTCGTAGACCTCGCCGAACGATTCCGGCAACTGGTCGATCGAATACAGGTAGTCGGCCACGGCGATGCGGGTGCCGCGCGCGGCCAGGTGGCCGGCAATCTGCGCGCCGATCGCGTCGACCAGCGTCGGCGCAAGCGCCGTGGCGGGCAACCGGTAGCGCGACCAGGCGAGCAGCGGCACGGCGATCAGCAGTGCGTCGTGCGGTTTGCCGTCGATCTCGACCGTCGCGCTCTCGGCGCAGGACTCGGCAAGATCGGCCAGATCGTCGTAGGCGCGAGCCTGCGTGCGGGACAGGTCCTCCAGCGCGGCCTCGATGTCGTCAGCGAAGCCGCGCGCGAGGCGGTCGTTGACCGCCTCGATGAGGCGCCGCTCCCACAGCCGGTCCTCGATGCGGCTGCCCGACTCCGACAGCCGGCGCGCCAGCTTGGCCAGCGTGTTGGCCGAGGCCGAGGTGCGGGCGCGGGAAATGAGGCGGTTGCGGCGCATGACTGACCCTTGCGATGCGTGGGGGCGAATTATCTCACCGGTGGTTGGGAGCCCTGACCGCTGCGCCGCACGATGCGTGGCTGCGTGTCGAGCGCGACAGGCGCCTGTGCGGAATGCTGCGTCAGGTACTGCGCAAGCGCCTCGACGTCGAGCGCGCCACCGGTGTGATCAGTGCCGTCGAGAAAATGGTGGAAGCGGTCGCCGCCCGCGGCGAGGTAGCTGTTGACGGTGATCCGATAGCTGGCGTCGCGCCGCCAAGGCTTGCCCTCGATCGTGATCGATTCCTCGATCACGCGCGCGCCGGCGGGCGCATCATCACGCCAGGAATAGGTCAGGCTGGCGGAAGGCTGCAGGAAGTGCGCTCGCCCCGATGTGCCGCGCCGCTGCGATTCGAGCAGCGCCTTGAGTTGCGCGCCGGTCAAGGTCATCGTGACCAGCGTATTGCCGAAAGGCTGCATGGTGAAGACGTCGCCATAGGTGACGATGCCGTTGGGCTCGCGCGGCCGCAGGGGGCTGCGGATGCCACCCGTGTTGGTGAACGCAATCTGCGCGCCGTTGCCGCGCGTGGCAGCCAGCTGGGCATCGGCGATCAGGCGACCCGCAGGCGAGTCGCCTTGCTCGGCCGGCAGCCGTTCAAAAGCGGCGGCGATGCGTCCGACCGGCCGATCTGCCAGCGGCGCGACGCGGTTTCGGTAATGAGCGACTATGGCGGCGATCTGCTCGTCGGCCGGGAAGGGCGGGTAGATGACATCGAGCGCTTTGTCGGAGCCTCGTCCATTGGCCACTGGCACGTTTCGGGCCTGCGTTTCTTCGCGCACGACCGCGCCGCTGGTGCGGTCGATGGCGAGGTCGATCACCGACAGCAGACGGCCGAACGACGCGCCCTGGATCACCACCCGGCCGTCGATGCGGCAGTTGTAGCTGCGATGCGTGTGCGCGCTGAGCACGACGTCGATGGCGGGATCGAGCGCGCGGACGATGTCGAAGATCGGTCCGCGCGGGTTGAGGCAGCCGTCGAATCCGCCGTCGGCGTCGCCGCCTTCATGCACCACCGCCACGATGGCATTCACCCCCTCGGCGCGCAGTTGCCGCGCGTGACGGTTGAGCGCCGCTGCCTCGGGGGTGAACCGCCAGCCGCGGATGCCGGCGGGCATGACGATGCCCGGCGTGGTGCGCGTGACTGCGCCGATGAAGCCGATGCGCACACTGCCGATCTGACGAACCGCGACTGGCGCCAGCAGTGGCACGCCGGTGGCGGCGTCCTCGACGTTGGCGGCGATGAATGGAAACTTTGCGCCGTCGTAGGAGCGCGCCATGCCGGCACAGGTCGCGGCGACGCCGCGCGGCTCGGTGGCGCAGCCCCCGGCGATCAGCCGTCGCAGTTCGGCCACGCCGTGATCGAACTCGTGATTCCCCGCCGCGTTGAGGCTCAGGCCGAGCGCATTCATCACCTCGATCGTCGGCTCGTCGCGAAACAGTGCGCTCACCAGCGGTGAGGCGCCGACCAGGTCGCCCGAGGAGATCAACACGCTGGCCGGCTGCTCGGCCTGCAGTTGACGCACGGCGCTGGCCAGATGGGCGATGCCGCCAGCCGGCAGCGCGATCTGCGCTGCCGGATTGCGCGGATCGGGCACTGCGATGGCGTTGTCGCCCGGCTCGAGATGCCCGTGCAAATCGTTGAAGGCAATCAGCCGAACCGTGACCGCTTCGCGGGCGTGCAACGGCCAGGCCAGCGCCACTGCGACGACCGCGAGCAGCAGCCGGCGCAGGGCAGGCCACGTCGCGGCAGGCAAGGTCGACATCGAGGGCACGTGCGGCAGTCTCCGGGAAGGAACGTCGCGAAAGGTCCGCATTATCCGCAAGCGCGTTTGTAGAATGCACCACCATGAGCGTGCCGAGCCACTT
>JAHEDN010000076.1 GCA_024641225.1 Burkholderiales bacterium
CAACGACCCAGCGCCGCCCTGTTTCGCGCGCTGGTAGTGGCATTTTGCGGACCGCCCTACTTGCGCGTGGCCGTTTCGCGCGTCTGCTCGGTTTTGATGACGCGCACCACCGCGTCGAGCTGCTCGGCCAGTGCCTCGAGCAGGTTGTCGACGGTGACGATTCCCGACAGGTGCCCGGCATCGTCGAGAACCGGCAGTCGGCGCACGCCGTGCTCGCGCATGCGCGCGAGCGCGTCGAGAATGTCGTCGCTGTCGTTCACGGTCGCCAGCGGCGTGTTCATCACGTCGCCCGCGGTCAGCGTCACCGGATCGAGTCCCACGGCCACGGCTTCGACGACGATGTCCCGGTCGGTCACGATGCCGCGCGGGTTGTCGCGCTGTCCCTGGTCGTCGATCACCACCACGCTGCCCACATGCTGCGCGCGCATGATCTGCGCGCATTCGGCGAGCGTCGTCGTTTTCGTGACGGTCACCACCTCGTGCGCGGCCAGGTCGCGCACCGTTACGGTACGGGCTCTCATGTCGGCCTCCTTTGGTTCGATGGTGCGCCGATGGACAGTGTCCGGCCTGACCTTGGTCAAGTGCCCGTGTGCTGCGCCGCACGCCCCGCCGCATCGACCCGCGGAGGTCGACGGTTCAGTCGCTGACGGGGAAACGGATCGACTCTGCAGAGGAGTCGGTGGTTGCGCAGGGCGGCTCGTCGAATGCGATGTCGCCGTCGACATCGGCCACGCCGGTCGCCGCGAGTTCCCTGAACCCGAACAGTGAGGCGTCCATCAGGTGCGACGGCACGACGCGCGCGAGGCTGTTGAAGATCGTCTGCACGCGGCCAGGATGGCGGCGGTCCCATTCGGCAAGCATCCTGCCGACCTCCTGCCGCTGCAGGTTGTCCTGCGACCCGCACAGGTTGCACGGGATGATCGGAAACCGCTTCACCTGCGCATAGCGCGCCAGGTCGGCTTCCCGCACGTAGGCGAGCGGACGGATCACGACGTGCCTGCCGTCGTCGGAGACGAGCTTCGGCGGCATGCCCTTGAGCTTGCCGCCGTGGAACAGGTTGAGGAAGAACGTGGCAACGATGTCGTCGCGGTGATGGCCGAGCGCGATCCTGGTCGCGCCCAGTTCGGCCGCCACGCGATACAAGATGCCGCGCCGCAGCCGCGAGCACAGCGAGCAGGTCGTCTTGCCTTCCGGGATCACCCGCCTAACGATCGAATAGGTGTCCTGCGTCTCGATGCGGAACGGCACTCCGAGCCCGGCCAGGTACTCGGGCAGCACGTGAGCAGGGAAGCCCGGCTGCTTCTGGTCGAGGTTGACGGCGACGATCTCGAAATCGATCGGCGCGCGGCGCCTCAGCGTGAGCAGCACGTCGAGCAAGGCATAGCTGTCCTTGCCTCCCGACAGGCACACCATCACACGGTCGCCTTCTTCGATCATGTTGAAGTCGGCAATCGCCTGCCCGGCCAGGCGCAGCAGGCGCTTTTCGAGCTTGTTGGCTTCGTGCGCCGCCTTCTGCGCCGCGCGCGTTGTCGGCGGCGGGAGCTCGGCCGGAGCGTTCATCGTTGCGACCCTTCCTTCTTCACCGCCATCTGGCGCACATCCGGGGAACCGTACGTTGCGCCCCGCGGCGCCGGCTGCGGTTCACGCTTCCTTGAAGTGAAATACCTCGACGCCGACGGCCTCGACATCCTCGTACACGTCGGGCTTCTCGCTCGCCACCCGAACTGCGGCGACCCCCGGGTGGGCGAGCAGCGCCCGGGCGATGTCGTCGATCAGCGTTTCCTGCAGGTTGATGTGCCCCTGCTCGATGCGTCGGCTGATCGTCAGCCGCACGAAATCGTAGTCGAGCACTTCGGCGATGCGATCGTGCCGCGGCGTGCTCACCGCCAGCGGCACGAACACGTCGACGTTGATCACCAGCCGCTGCGCGCCGGCCCGCTCGAAGTCGTGGATGCCGATATTGGCGTCGAGCAGCACCTCGCGCAGGAAGATGCGCCGGCAGCCGGCGAGGCGTGGATCGAGCAGCCAGGTCACGATTTCTCCGTCAGAAACATCACATCGCGTTCGCTCGGCACGAGGTGCTGGCCACCGTCGACGAGCAGCGTCGTGCCGGTGACCGCCTGTGCCCGCGCGGCGAACACCACGGCCTGAGCAACGTCCTCTGGGGTCGAGGATCGGCCGAGCGGGGTGCGTGTATGCGCGGCGGCGAAACCTGCCTCGCTCTGCTCCCCCGACAGCAGCGTGATGCCGGGCGCCACGCCGACGACGCGCACGCGCGGCGCGAGCGCCTGCGCCAGCAGCGTGGTTGCCTCCCTCAGTGCCGCCTTGCTGAGGGTGTAGCTGAGAAAATCCGGGTTCGGATTGAACAGCTTCTGGTCGAGCAGGTTGATCACCACGCCCTGTCGGCCGGCCGGCAACTGCGCGGCCAGCGCCTGCGCCAGCAATACCGGCGCGGCGAGGTTGATCGCCATGGCACGTTCCAGCAGGTCGCTGCTGAAGTGAGCGGCGCTGTCGTATTCGAACAGCGACGCGTTGTTGACCACGCAGGTCAGCGGGCCGAACGCCCGCGCGCAGCGGCCGGACAGCGCGCGCACGGCCGCCGCGTCCGCCAGGTCGCAATCGAACGCAGCGGCGCGCCGGCCGAGCGCCTCGATCGCCCGCACCGTCTCGCCGGCGTCGGCGGCAGAACGTCCGTAATGAACCGCGACATCCCAGCCATCGCGCGCGAGCGCCAGCGCGATCGCACGGCCGATGCGCCTGGCGCCGCCGGTCACCAGCGCCACGCCGCTGCCTTGTAAGTTCGCTTCCATGGGGCGGCGAAGTTTAGAGGTTCTCCCGGTAGCATGCCCGCGACCATGACACCCGACCGCTCATCGATGCCGGCGCCTTCGCCTGAGGCGAGGGCGCACAGCGAACGCGTCGCGATGCGGGTCTGCGGAGAGATCGCCGCGGCCGGCGGCTGGATCGGCTTCGACCGCTACATGGAACTGGCCCTTTACGCGCCCGGGCTCGGCTACTACGCGGCCGGAGCGCGCAAGTTCGGCGGCGAAGGCGGCGACTTCGTCACCGCCCCGGAGATCTCGCCCCTGTTCGCCCAGGCGCTGGCGGCTCAGGCGGCCCAGGTCCTCGAGCACGCGGCGCCGCACATCGTCGAATTCGGCGCCGGCACCGGCGCGCTGGCGCGCGATCTGCTGGCAGCGCTCGATGCGCACGGCGCAGCCGTCGAAAGCTACGGCATCGTCGAACTGTCCGCCGATCTGCGCGAGCGGCAGCGGGGCCTGCTGGCCGACACCCGCGTGCGCTGGCTCGATTCGCCGCCGCGGGATTTCCGCGGCCTGATCGTCGCCAACGAGGTGCTCGACGTGATGCCGGTGCGCCTGTTCGTTCGCGGGCACGGCACGCTTTACGAACGCGGAGTGGCGCTGCGCGATGGCGCGCTGGCGTTCGAGACCCGGCCCGCCGATGCGGCGCTCGCCGAGGCCGTGGCCGAGATCGAGGCCGAGGTCGGCGCCCTGCCCGCCGGCTACGGCGCCGAGATCGGCTTCGTCGCGCGCGGCTGGCTTCGCTCGGCCGGGCAATGGCTGGCGCGCGGCGCACTGTTGGCGCTCGACTACGGCTTTCCGCGCCGCGAGTACTACCACCCGCAGCGGCTCATGGGCACGCTGATGTGCCACTACCGCCACTTCGCGCACGCCGACCCGCTTTGGCTGCCGGGCCTGAACGACATCACCGCGCACGTCGATTTCACCGCGATGGCACAGGCCGCGCACGACGGCGGGCTCGACGTGCTCGGCTACACCACGCAGGCGCATGTCCTGCTCAACTGCGGGCTACTCGACCTGCTGAAGGAGCAGCGCACCCCGGCGGCGGCGAATGCCGCACACCGGCTCATCTCCGAGGCGGAGATGGGCGAACTGGTCAAGGTGCTGGCGGTGGGCCGCGGAATCGACGCGACACTGCTGGGCTTCGCGCGGGGTGACCGCGCGCACACGCTCTAGGACCTGACGATGCGCTGGCTGCTGACGATATTCATCGCGCTGGTGGTGCTCACCGCGCTGCAGCCCTGGCTGCGCAAGATCGGCATCGGCCGCCTGCCGGGAGACGTCAGTTTCCGCATCGGCGGCCGCCAGTACTCGTTTCCGTTCGCCAGCACGGCCCTCCTGTCGGCGCTGATGTTCCTTATCGGCCGTTTCATCTGAGCGCGGCGGCGATCGCCTCGATCCGCGCCTGGTGGACCGCCGCCGCGATCGCCGCGCCTTCCGGACCGACACGGGCGGCGAGCGCACCGGCATCCACGCCACGCGCGGCATCGAGCGCGTCGTGGACCCGGCCGCGTTGCGGGTAGGCGTCCGCTTCATGGCCGGCGCGGCCGCGCGCGTCGGCCTCGCACGCGTCGAGAACATGCGCCAGCAGCGCAGGACGGCGCAGCGCGTCGCAGCGCTCGAGCAGCCGCAGCAGCGCCGCGGCATCGAGTTCCAGCGCCCGATGAACGTTGCCGTGCTCGCGCGCAGTGACGATCGAGGCGTCGCGGCAGTCGTTCGGCACGCGCAGCCGCTCGTTGACGGCGCGCGCCAGCTCGGCGCTCAGTTCCTCGTGGCCCGGATGGCGCGGCCAGTCGGCCCTCGGCGTGAGACCCTTGCCGAGATCGTGCAGCACCGCCGCCCAGCGCGCCGGCAACTGCGCGTCCCGGCGCGCCGCCACATCGAGCACCAGCATCAGGTGCACGCCGGTGTCCACTTCCGGGTGAACGTCGGCGCGCTGCGGCACGCCCCACAGCCGGTCGACCTCCGGGAGCAGTCGGGCGAGCGCACCGCACCCGCGCAGCGTGTCGAACATCCGTGACGGCCGCGCTTCCATCAGGCCGCGGGACAGTTCCTGCCAGACCCGCTCGGGCACCAGCGCGTCGACCTCGCCCGCCTCGACCATCGCCCGCATCAGCCGCATCGTTTCGTCGGCGATACGGAACTCGGCGAAGCGCGCCGCGAAACGCGCCACGCGCAGGATGCGCACCGGGTCTTCGGCGAAGGCCGGGCTGACGTGGCGCAGCAACTTCGCCCCGAGGTCGGCGCGGCCGCCGAAGGGATCGATGAGCGAGCCGCTCTCGTCGAAAGCCATCGCGTTGATGGTCAGGTCGCGGCGCCCCAGGTCCTCCTCCAGCGTGACGTCGGGCGCGGCATGGAAGACGAAGCCGTGATAGCCCGGCGCGGTCTTGCGCTCGGTGCGCGCCAGCGCGTATTCCTCGTGCGTCTGCGGGTGCAGGAAGACCGGGAAGTCCCTGCCCACGGGGCGGAAGCCGGCGGCTGTCATCTCGTCCGGCGTGGCGCCGACCACGACCCAGTCGCGGTCGCCGACCGGCACGCCCAGCAACTGGTCACGCACGCAGCCGCCGACGGCGTAGATCTTCATCGCGGCCGGTCAATAGTCGAGGTGCTCGGCCTCTGCCGCCGCGGCGGCGGTCCAGTCCTGCATCGGTGCCAGGGCAGCGATGCGGTCCCGGTAGCCGGCCAGCCGCGGCGCCAGTTCGACGCCGTAGGTAATGAAGCGCATAACCACCGGCGCGAAGAAGGCGTCGGCAATCGAGAACTCGCCGAACAGGAACTCTCCGCGAGATGCCGCCAGCGCTTCGGCCCAGATGGCGCTGATGCGCGCAATGTCGGCCGCGACGTCCTCGCGCGACTTTGCGTCCGCGCCACGACCGGGACTGCGGGCGCGGATGTCCATCGGCATGTGCGTGCGCAGGGCAGCGAATCCGGAGTGCATCTCTGCCGCGGCCGAACGCGCTCGGGCACGCGCGGCTCTCGCGGCTGGCCACAGCCGCCCTTCGGCATTGGCCTCGTTGACGTACTCGCAGATCGCCAGAGAGTCCCAGACCGTGAGGGCGCCATTTTCGCCTTCGTCGATGAGGCAGGGCACCTTGCCACTGGGGCAATGGCGCAGGATGTTCGCCTTGGTGTCCGGTCGGTTCAGCCGGATACGGATCTCGGCGAACGCGATGCCGGCCATTTTCATGGCCAACCACGGCCGCAGCGACCAAGACGAATAGTTCTTGTTGCCGATCACCAGCGTCAGTGCCATCGAAGTGCTCCCGGTGGGGCGTTTGCTCAGGAACCCGGTCGCAAGGATGTCCGATGTCGCGTCGGGTCAGCGGCGGGCACGCGCACGGAAGCCGCCGAAGCGCGTGCGCGGATGCAGGCCGGCGAGGTACAGCGACGCTTCCGGTTCCATCGGTGTCGGCGTGATTCCGAGTTCCGGCGCCGGCACATAGGGTTGGCGGCTGGCGATGTTGTCGCGCTTCATCGAATCGAGGTTGTCACGCGACAGCAGCGGTTCGCCCGGCGCGAGTTCCATCAACCGGGCCTGCAGCCGCGCGATGCCCATCGGCATCCCGATGACCGGACGCTTGTGGCCGGCGGCCTCGGCGGCGAACCGGACCAGTTCGCGCAAGGTGTAAACGTTAGGCCCGGCGAGTTCATAGGTCCTGCCGATGGAGGCGTCGTTGTCGAGGCAGTTGACGAAGGCGTGCGCCACGTCCTCGACCCACACCGGCTGGAACTTCACGTCGGCGCCGCCGATCGGCAGCACCGGCGCGAGCGCTGCCAGCCTGGCAAACATGTTGAGAAAGGCATCCTCAGCGCCGAAAACCACCGACGGCTGGAAGATCGTCCAGGCGAGCTTCGACTCGCGCACCAGCGCCTCGGCCCGGCCCTTGCTGCGCTGGTACATCGACGGCCCGCCAGGATCGGCGCCAAGCGCGCTCATATGCAGGTAGCGCCGCACCTTGGCTCCGGCGCACGCGCCAAGCACGCGCTGCGTCAGCGTCAAGTGCGCACGTTCGAACTGCGCCTCGGTGCCATGCAGGATGCCGACCAAATTGAGCACCGCATCCCGGCCAGCGACGAGCCGCGCGAGCGTGCCATCGTCGTTCACATCGGCCTCGACCACATCGCAGGTCGGCAGCATGATCAGATGCTTGGCCTTGTCGCGACGGCGCGACGGCACCAGTACGCGGCGGCCGCGGCCAACCAGTTCATTGACGATGTAGCGGCCGACGAATCCCGCGCCGCCGATCACCAGGATGTTCTTGTGCTGCATTGTTGGCGCTTTCGTCCGCTGTCGCGACGATTCTACGGGCCTGCCCGCCGCGGGAGCATGCAGGCCCCCCTGCCCTCGACCGCGTGGCGGACCGGAAACCACGCCCGCCTGCGAAACGACCGCGCTACGGCAGCCCGGTGCTGCCCGCCGATTTCGGCGCCACCGTGCCGAGCCGACCCTTGAGCGACTGCGCGCTCTCATCGAACATCGCCGCGTAGTAGACGGTGTTCGACATCACCTTCTTGACGTAGTCGCGGGTCTCGTTGAACGGGATGGTTTCGGCAAAGATCGCGCCCTCGACCGCCCGCGACAGCGCGGCGCGCCATGCGCGCGGCCGGCCCGGGCCCGCGTTGTAGGCGGCCGATGCCAGTGCCGGGTGTCCGTCCAGGTCGTCGAGAACCATGCGCAGGTAGCTCGTGCCGAGACGCAGGTTGACGTCGATCTCGGTGACCCGCGCGGCGCTGAAGTCGCTCATGCCGACCTTTCGTGCCACCCAGCGCGCCGTGGACGGCATCAATTGCATCAGCCCGGAAGCGCCAGCCGATGAGCGGATGTCCTCGATAAAGCGCGACTCCTGGCGGATCAGCCCGTAGACCCAGGGCGGCTCCAGCCCGGCGGCGCGCGCATGCGCTTCGAGTTCGTCACGGTACGGCGCAGGGAAGCGCTGGGTGAAGTCGAACTCCTCCCGCGTGCGCTCCGAGGTCGAGATCATCCGGTCGATGACTCCGCTGCGGCGCGCGAACTCCGCCGCCGCCAGCATCTGGCGGTCCGTCATCCGCCCGCCATCGTTGGCCACGCCGATCTGCCAGTTCCATTCCCGGTGCCCTTCGATGCGCAGGCCGAGCTCGTAGAACTTCAGCGCCCGGCGCAGACCGGCGTTCTTTTCGATCGGCGCCATGTCCTCGGCGCTCATCGCCTCAGGGCGCGGCGGCACCACGATCGGCCGGCCGAGTTCCTCGGCGGCGAGCTTGCCGTAGAACTCGAATCGGTCCGCGATGCGCGCGTACTGCTGCTCGGCGGCCTCGCGCCTGTCGGCAGCAGCCAGGGCTCGCCCATGCCAGTACACCCAGGCCGGCTCGTCGGCCAGCGGCTTCGGCATGCGCTCGATCGTGCTGAGTACCGCCTGCCAGTCGCCAGCGCGCAGCGCAGCCCGCACCTGCCACTCGAGCACTTCTTCCGCGCGCGCCGTGCCGACCGCAACGCCGACATGCTCGCCGCCCTGTCGATACCAGTCGACGGCCTCCGGCATCAGCTTCACCGCCGCCATGTGCCCGATCCGGCCCCACGCCAGACCGCGCTGCTCGGGAGTGAGGTGCAGGTTCAGCGCCGAAGCGAAGCGGGCCGCTTTCTCGGGGTCGTCGCGCGAAAGGCGCGCCAGCGCCAGCAGCGCCGCCTCGATCTGCTGCCGACTGATGCGCCGCTGGTGCGTCGCGAGCCAGCGCTCCGGCTTGGCGAGGATCTGGGCCGCCTGCACTGCATCGCTGTCCGGCAGCGCTGACGTCGCCCGCCGCGCCGACGTCAGCTGGTTGTGCTCGACCAGTGCCCGCACCCGAGTCCACGGCGACAACTTGCCGTCGGCCATCAGTTCGTCAGCCAGTGCCGCGCAGCCCTCGGTGGCCGATTCGCGCGTCGCGACAAGCGCACTGCGCGCCTCTTCGGCGACAGGCGCCGGCCGCCCCTGCGTCATATAGCGGGCCAGCAACTCGTAGCAACGGAGCTGCGGATCATCGTCCCACACCAGGGCGGGCCGCTCACGGAGAAAGGCGACGAAATCCCGACGCGCACCCAGGCTCAGCAGCCACTCGAGGCGGATTCGGTCGGCCACATACGTGCGTGGATGGCGCTCGAGGAAATCGACGACGGCCTCGTCGAGCGCGGCAGACTCAGCTCCGCGTTCGCTCCGCAGCCGAAGCTGGAGCGACCAGAACTCGCCGTAGGATTTCAGCGGGTGTTCGCCAATCGCAGCAGCCGCCACCGTCAGCCGGGCGCGGTCACCCTTGGCCAGCGCTTCCCGCGCCGCAAGCACC
>JAHEDN010000077.1 GCA_024641225.1 Burkholderiales bacterium
CCCCTTTACCCGATCAAGGGATACTCGCTGACAGCGAATATCGCGCGCCACGAATTTGCGCCGATGATTTCGATCATGGACGAGGCGTACAAGGTCGCCATCACCCGGCTGGGCAACCGGCTGCGCATTGCCGGAACGGCCGAACTGAGCAGCCGCAGGCTGACGATGCGTGGCGCGGCGCTCGGCACGTTGCTCAAGGTCGCGCGAGACTGGTTTCCGGGAGCGGCGGCCTATTCAAAGGCGCGGCCCTGGGTCGGCGCGCGGCCGATGCTCCCCGATGGGCCACCAGTGCTCGGCGCAACGCCCTTGCCCAACCTCTTCCTCAATCTCGGCCACGGCTCGACCGGATGGGCAATGGCGTGCGGTTCGGCACGCATCGTTGCCGACGTGGTCGCCGGCATCGAGCCGCAGGTCGACCTGGACGGCCTGACGCTCGCGCGCTTTGGCAGCCGCCGCCCGGCTTAGCATGCGCACTTGAGCACACTGAATCACTGCAGGCGCCAATCCCTCGAGCAGCTGCGAGAAAGACTTCGATGAGCGAGCCCCTTTACACGGTGGCCGAGTTGCGCGCGCTGGAGCATTCGGCGCAGGCTGAGCTTGCGCCCGGCGTGCTGATGCAGCGGGCTGGCGCGGCTGCAGCCGTGATCGTCGCGCGCAGCCTGCCGGAGAAGCGCGCCCAGGTCCGCGTCGTCTGCGGGCCGGGCAACAACGGCGGTGACGGCTACGTCTGCGCGCTGGAACTGGCGCAGCGCGGAGTCGGCGTGAAGTGCGTTGCGCTGGGTGCGGCGGCGAGCGAGGATTCGCGCGCCGCCTTCGCCCGGTGGGCGGCCGCGGGCGGGGCCACGATGACCGAACTGCCGGCAGCCGGCGATTGCGACGCGGTGATCGATGCGATGTTCGGCATCGGCACGGCAAGGCCGCTTGCCGGCGCACACCTTGCCGCGGCCCAGTGGATGAACCGCCAGCGCGCGCCCGTTTTCGCGATCGATGTGCCGAGCGGACTCGATGCCGACCGCGGCTGCTGGGTCGGCGGCGTCGCCGGCGTGCGCGCATCGACGACCGTCACTTTCATCGGCGCCAAACCGGGACTGTTCACGGGTGATGGCTGCGATGCTGCCGGGACAGTCGCGATCGAACCGATCGGCGTCGCCCCGGGACGATGCGCGGGCGTGCTGCTCGGGCCTGCCGACTTCGCTGCGCTGCTCGTGCGTCGCTCGCGCAACACTCACAAGGGAACTTACGGCAGCGTCGTGGTCGTTGGCGGCAACGTGGGCATGGTCGGCGCTCCGCTGCTGGCGGCACGCGCGGCACTTCGGCTCGGTGCGGGACGCGTCTACGTCGACTGCATCGGCGCGCCGCAAATGCGCCTCGACCCGCTGCAGCCGGAGCTGATGTTCCGTCCGCTGGCCGGACTGGCCGGCGTGACTTCCTGCGTGGTCGGTTGCGGGCTCGGCGATGATGCAGTCGCGCGCGCTGCGCTCGCCGAGGCGCTCGCCGCTCCATATCCTCTGGTCATCGACGCCGACGCGCTCAACCTGCTTGCGGCCGACGACAGCCTGGCACGCTCCTGCGCCGCACGCGAGGCCGCCACCGTGCTGACGCCGCACCCTCTCGAAGCCGCGCGACTGCTGCAAAGCGACGCTACCGCCGTGCAGGCGGACCGGATCGCCCACGCGCTCGAGGTCGCACGCCGATTCAATGCCGTGACGGTACTCAAAGGCGCCGGCAGCGTGATTGCCGGCGCCGACGGGCGCTACGCGATCAATCCGACCGGCTCGGCCGCCTTGGCCACCGCGGGTACGGGCGACGTGCTGGCCGGCATGATCGGCGCGCTGCTCGGCCAGTGCCGGGATCCGCGCCAGGCAGTACATGCAGCAGTCTGGCTGCACGGCGATGCGGCCGACGAGTCGGGCGCTGATATCGGCCTCGTTGCCACCGACCTGGCTCCGAGCGCCGCCCGCCGACTGGCCACACTGCGCGCCCTGCAGTCCTGACGTTTCGGCTTCGGCGCTACGCAGCGGCGATGCGGCCGGCCTGCAGTTCGATACGGCGGCCGCAGCGGGCGGCAATCTGCGGATCGTGAGTGACGAGCACCAGCGTCGAGCCGCGCTCGCGATTCAGCTCGAACATGAGCTCGATCACCGACTCGCCCGTACGTGCGTCCAGGCTGCCCGTCGGCTCATCGGCCAGCAGCAGCGGCGGCCGCAGCACGAACGCCCGCGCCAGCGCGACCCGCTGCTGCTCTCCGCCTGACAGCGTCTTCGGATAGTGCGACAGCCGCTCGGCCAGGCCGACGCGGGCCAGCATTTCCCGTGCCGCGCGCGCCGCGTCGGCACCGTCCGGCGTGCGTCCGGACAGCTCCATCGGCAGCAGCACGTTTTCGAGCGCGCTCAAGTGCGGCAGCAGCTGGAACGACTGGAACACGAACCCGATGTTCTGCGCCCGCAGCCGTGCCCGGCCGTCCTCGTCGTTGGAGAAAAGGTCGGCTCCGAACAGCAAGACCTGGCCGCGCGTGGGCACATCGAGCCCGGCGAGCAGGCCGAGCAGCGTCGACTTTCCCGAGCCCGAGGCGCCGATGATTGCCACGGTCTCACCGCTCGCGATCTCGAGGTTGATATCATCCAGAATCGTCAGGCTGCCGGTGGCATCCTGAACGATTTTCGTCAGCCCCTTGGCCTGAAGCGCCGCCAACGGCGCGTCATTGGCGCGTTGCCCTGCTCTCATCTGTTGTGCTGAACTCGACTGCTGCATGGCTGCGCATCGTGCTGCTGTGCGCGATGCTCGTTGCCGGTGGGGTGGCCAGCGGCAAGCCGGCCACGATCCTGGTCCTCGGCGACAGCCTGTCCGCCGAGTACGGCCTGCCGCGTGACACCGGCTGGGTCCGGCTGCTTGCCGACCGCCTTGCCAAGGAAGCGCCGCAGTATAGCGTCGTCAATGCGAGCATCAGTGGAGAGACCACCAGCGGCGGCAACACGAGGTTGCCTCAGCTGCTGCGCGAGCGGCGCCCGTCGGTCGTCGTGCTGCAACTCGGCGCGAACGACGGGCTGCGCGGGCTTTCGCTTGTCGCGATGCGCGAGAACCTCGCGACGATGATCCGCGCCAGCCGCGCTGCGCAGGCTCGCGTGCTGCTGATCGGGATGCGGATCCCACCGAACTATGGCCGCGACTATGCCGAGCGTTTCGGCTCCGTCTTCGCGCAGCTGGCGCGAGACGAAAAGGTCGCCCTGGTGCCGTTCCTGCTCGACGGCTTCGCCGACGATCTCGAGTACTTCCAGGCCGATCGCATTCATCCGGCGCAGAAGGCCCAGTCGCGCATGATGGAGACGGTCTGGACGCAGCTGGCGCCACTGCTACGCACGCCGCAGCGCTAGGATGCGTTCCTCCTACCTGCCCCCCTTATGGCGCCCGTCATCCGGGCCCCGGAATTCCTGCCAGGCGTAGATGCTGCGCACGACGATTCCCTGCGCCGAGGCGCTCGCGCATCTCGACGCATACGACGCGATCATCGACGTGCGCAGCCCGTCGGAATTTGCGCTCGACCACGTGCCCGGCGCGATCAGCTGCCCGGTGCTCGATGACGACGAGCGCGCGCGCATTGGCATGTTGCACACGCTCGAGTCGGCCTTTGCGGCCAAGCGCGCCGGCGCGGCGCTGGTCGCACGCAACCTCGCTCGCCATCTCGAGGAACGCTTCGCCGACAAGCCTCGCCAATGGCGGCCGCTGGTGTATTGCTGGCGCGGCGGCCAGCGCAGCGGTGCGATGGTTCACGTGCTGTCTGCGATCGGCTGGCCGGCGCGCCAGCTCGAGGGCGGCTACCGCGCCTTTCGGCGCCATGTCATCGGCGAGCTGGAAGTGCTGCCGAAGCACTTCCGGCTGCGCATCGTCTGCGGCCCGACCGGCAGCGGCAAGAGCCGGCTGCTGCGCCACCTGGCCGCCTGCGGCGCGCAGGTTCTCGACCTAGAGGAGATCGCCTGCCACCGTGGCTCGGTACTCGGCGCCCTGCCGCAGGCACCCCAGCCGTCGCAGAAATGGTTCGAGACGCGCCTGTGGTGGACGCTTCGAGCGCTTGATCCGGCACGGCCGGTCTTCGTCGAGTCGGAGAGTCGCAAGGTCGGCCAGCTTCGCCTGCCCGATGTCCTGATCGAGCACATGCGTGCCGCCGAATGCGTGCAGCTGCGACTTCCGGCGGGGGCAAGGGTGCGACTGCTGCGCGACGAATACGCGCATTTCGAGGCTGACGGGGCAACGCTGATGCGGCAGCTCGACTGTCTCGTCGCACTGCACGGGCGCGAGCGTGTCGAGACGTGGAAGCGGCTGGCCGCGGAACGTCGCTGGGACGAGATGGTGCAGCGGCTGCTCGAAGAGCACTACGATCCCGCGTACCACCGGTCCATCAACAGGAATTTCCTTCGCGCCGGCAGCGCGGCTCAGGTGACGATCGACAGCGAAGACAACGCCGACTTCGCGCACGCCGCGGCTGCCCTGGCCGCCGGCTGAAACGCGCGTCGGTTGCCGGCGCGCCGCTCCGTCAGGCGGGCCGGCGACCGGAAGGCCGCGCGCCCTGACCCGCGCTACTTCTTGCTGCCGGCCGATCGCTCCAGGTCGACGATCTCCGCCTTGTGCTTGCGCTTGAGCTCATTCACATAAGCCCGATCGTCGGCCGCCGCAACCTGTTGTTCGATTCCGCGCCGCAACTGACTGAGCGCGTTCGCATCCGGATTCTCCGGTCGTTTGGAATCAATCACCCAGAAGACAGCCTGTGCACGCTCGCTTGTTTCGGCGACGACGAAAGCGGGCAACTTGTCGGCCGGCACGCGCATGATCTGTTTGACGGCGTCGGCACCCAGGTTCTCAGCCTGCCGGCGCGAAACCGTCCGAGCGGGCCCGAAACCGGCCTCGGCCGGAGAATTGCGGAGCGACTCCGCCGCCGCGTTGGCGGCCTCGTGCGCCATTCGAACCGCCTGTTCGCGCACCAACTGTTCGCGAATCTGGCCGCTGACCTCATCGAGGGGCCGCAGCCGCGCCGGGCGATGCTCCACGACGCGCGCCGACACCAACGAGCTGCCGCCGACTTCCACTGCGGCAATATTGCGCTTCTTGTTCAGCGCATCCTCATTGAAGAGCGCCCGCACGACGGCCGGCGTCAACAGCGCCGCGCCGGGCGCCTCGCGCGGTGGCCCTTCGCGAGTAACGTCCTTGAAAGTCTGGACCTTCAGTGCCAGCTTGTCCGCCGCCGGCTGCAGGCTGTCGGCCTGTTCATAAACGATATTGGTGAACTGCTCGGCCGCTTCGGCAAACTTCTTCTGCGCCTGCTGCTGACGATAGGTCGTCTCGATCTTCTCCTTCACCTGATCGAAAGGGGACACCGCTCCACCCTTGACCTCGGTGACGCGGATGATGTGCAGGCCGAACTCCGTCTCGACGATGTCGCTGATCTCGCCGGGCTTCAGGCGGAACGCCGCCTCCTCGAACGGCTTGACCATCATGTTCCTGCCGAATAGTCCGAGGTCGCCACCGTTGGCTGCGGAGCCCGGATCCTTCGAGTATTCCTTCGCCAGCTTCGCGAAGTCGTCGGGCTGCGATCGCAGGCGCGCGAGCAGATCCTGCGCCAGCTTGCGCGCGCCTTCCTTGTCCTTCGCCGATCCCCCCTCGCCAACCGTGAGCAGGATGTGGCTGGCACGCCGCTGCTCGGGCTCGGTGAAGCTCGACTTGTTCTGCTCGTAATACGCTTGCAGTTCGGCCGGCGGCACGCTGATCTGCCGCGCAATGTCGTCGAGGGTGAGCGCGAGCACCTGCACGTCGATGCTCTCCTTCGTCTCGAACTGCGTCCGATTGGCGTCGTAGTGGGCCTTGATTGCATCGTCGCCAACGCGAGCCTGTGCCAAGAAGTCTTCCGGCCGGAAGCGGCGCTCCCGAATCGTTCTCGTTTCCTGGACCAGCGCCGTCAGCCGCTCGCTCACCACCGCGGGCACCATGGCCGAGCGCGCCACTCCTTCGAGCAGCGTCTGCCGCGCGAGATCCTCGCGCAGTCGCTGCTCGAACATCGCTTCGTTCATGCCCTGGGCGGTGAGCAGCGTCCGGTAACGGTCGTAGGAGAACTTGCCTTCTTCCTGGAAAGCCTCAATTGCGCCAATCACCTGCCGCAACCGGTTCTCGCTGATCGCCACGTGATCACCTGCCGCTTCGGCACGCAGCGCCCGCTCGCCGAGCAGCGCATTCAGACTCGCCTCGCGCGCCGCGGGCGTATCGAACAGCGCCGGGTCGAAGTTGTCCCCCAGCGCCTGACGGATCTGCTGCAGCCGTTCGCGGTGCGCGGCCTCGAACTGCTGCAGCGTGATCGCCTCCCCCGCGACCCGGGCCACCGCCTGTTCGTCGGACATGAAGCGGTTGTAGCCATAGATGCCGGTTGCCACGAAGGACGGGAACACCAGCAGCACGAGGAAGAACATCAGCCAGCGGCGGTGGGAGCGAATCGAATCGAACATCGGTGATTCCGTGGTCAGGACGCCTGCTGTCGTCAAATCACAAAATAAAAAGGCGAACTTACGTTCGCCTTTGGAGATGCTGGCGGAGTGGACGGGACTCGAACCCGCGACCCCCGGCGTGACAGGCCGGTATTCTAACCAACTGAACTACCACTCCCTGCGATCTTCGCGTCTGTCGCGCCCCTGCATGATCAGCGCGACAGTGGTCATTCCTTCGCAGTCTGGTGGGTGCTGAGAGGCTCGAACTCCCGACCTACGCCTTGTAAGGGCGCCGCTCTACCAACTGAGCTAAGCACCCGGTGACGCTTCGAAGTGCCGCACTATCGAGCCGTCGGCCACCAGTCATGGCCAGGCTGCGAAGGCGCATTAGTTTACAGCATCCTTCAATGCCTTACCGGGCCGGAACTTCGGGACCTTCGCCGCCTTGATCTTGATCGCTGCGCCCGTGCGCGGGTTGCGACCCGCGCGCGCCGCACGCTTTCCGATGGAAAACGTGCCGAAACCCACCAGCGTGACCGAGTTGCCTTTCTTGAGTGACGCCCGGATGCCGCCCACCACAGCCTCGAGCGCGCGGCCTGCCGCTGCCTTCGAGATGTCCGCCTGCTTGGCAACGTGCTCGATCAGTTCGATCTTGTTCACCTAACCCCCCTCGCTGTGCATTCTGACGTTTCGGAAAGGCCGGCCTTTCCTGCGCCGTGCCGATCCGCAAATTCTCCCGCCCCCCGACTGCTGACCTGCCGAGCCACTTTGCAGCTCCGAAAGCCCGGCTATTCCACCGCGCGCAACAAGGAGTGTCAAGCCGCAATCACCGCCACGAATGTCGTGAAGGCGACATCGACCGCATGCTCCGCCTGCGCGACGGTCAGTGCTTGACAACTTCGCCGCGTCCCTTCCCCGACTCCGGCGCGCCTGCCCCTCCTGCCGACTGACCCTCGTCGTCAGACAGTGGGCGCGGTTGCTGCGTCAAAGCGATCTCCAGGACACGATCGATCCACTTGACCGGAACCAGTTCGAGCCTGTTCTTCACGTTATCGGGGATCTCCGCGAGATCCTTGACGTTTTCCTCCGGAATCAGCACCGTCCGAATGCCACCGCGAAGCGCGGCCAGCAGTTTCTCCTTCAGGCCGCCGATGGCGAGGACGTCGCCGCGAAGGGTGATCTCGCCCGTCATCGCGACGTCCGGACGAACTGCGATACCGGTAAGCGCGGACACGAGCGCGGTCGTGATCGCGATGCCCGCGCTCGGGCCATCCTTAGGTGTGGCGCCCTCAGGCATGTGGACGTGGATGTCGGTCTTGTCGAACACTTCGTCCTTGATCCCGAGCCGCCGGGACCTGCTGCGCACCACCGAACGCGCCGCTTCCACCGACTCCTTCATGACGTCGCCCAACGAACCGGTGCGGATCGTGTTGCCCTTGCCGGGCATCACCGCCGCCTCGATCGTCAGCAGTTCGCCCCCGACCTCGGTCCACGCCAGCCCGGTCACCTGCCCGACCTGCGGCTCCTTCTCGGCCATGCCGAAGGTGTAGCGGCGCACACCGAGGTACTTGTCGAGGTTGCGCGGAGTGATCTTCGACTTCCCTTCGCCCTTCTTCAGGAGCGAGCCCTTGACCACCTTGCGGCAGATCTTCGACAGTTCGCGCTCGAGCGCGCGCACGCCCGCTTCGCGCGAGTAGTAGCGGATGATGTCGCGCACCGCGGCTTCCGTGACCTCGAGTTCGCTCTTCTTGACGCCGTTGTTCGTCATCTGCTTTGGCAGCAGGTAGCGCATCGCGATGTTGACCTTCTCGTCTTCCGTGTAGCCGGACAGGCGGATGACCTCCATCCGGTCGAGCAGCGGCGGCGGAATGTTCATCGTGTTGGCCGTGGCGACGAACATCACGTCCGACAGGTCGTAGTCGACTTCGACATAGTGATCGACAAAGGTGTGGTTCTGCTCCGGATCCAGAACCTCGAGCAGCGCCGATGACGGATCGCCCCGGAAGTCCTGCCCCATCTTGTCGACTTCGTCGAGCAGGTACAGCGGGTTGCGCACGCCCGCCTTGGCAAGGTTCTGCAGGATCTTTCCCGGCATCGAGCCGATGTAAGTACGCCGATGCCCGCGGATCTCGGCTTCGTCGCGCACGCCGCCGAGCGCCATGCGCACGAACTTGCGGTTCGTCGCGCGCGCAATCGACTGCCCGAGCGAGGTCTTGCCGACGCCGGGAGGGCCGACCAGGCAAAGGATCGGCGCCTTCAGCCGGTCAACGCGCTGCTGCACCGCGAGGTACTCGACGATGCGGTCCTTGACCTTTTCCAGGCCGTAGTGGTCTTCGTCCAGCACCTTCTGCGCATTGGCCAGGTCGTTGTTTATCTTGCTTTTCTTCTTCCACGGCAGGCCGATCAGGGTGTCGATGTAGTTGCGTACGACGGTAGCCTCGGCCGACATCGGCGACATCAGCTTAAGCTTCTTCAGCTCTGCTTCCGCCTTCTGTCGCGCCTGCTTGGGCATGCGCGCGGCCTTGACCTTGCGGTCCAGTTCCTCGAGGTCGGCGCCCTCTTCCCCCTCGCCGAGCTCCTTCTGGATCGCCTTGACCTGCTCGTTCAGGTAGTACTCG
>JAHEDN010000078.1 GCA_024641225.1 Burkholderiales bacterium
GACGCCGCCGAGACTTTCGCGTGATGTGCCGCAGCGCGTTGCTCCCGACGGGCAATCTGCGTCGGCCGGAACTGCGCATTTCCATGAAGGCTGAATGGGCCGTCCTAAGACCCGTTCGGGAATCGACCTCCCGATGAGCGCGCATTCGATCCGGATTGCCGTCGTGATTCCCTGCTACAACGAAGCCGTCGCAATCGGACGGGTCGTCACGGGGTTTCGTCAGAACCTGCCGCAGGCCGCGATCTACGTCTTCGACAACGACTCGAGCGACGACACCGCTGCCGAAGCGCGCCGCGCCGGCGCGATCGTCCGTCACGTCGGACTGCGCGGCAAGGGCAATGTCGTGCGCCGGATGTTCGCGGATGTCGACGCCGACGTGTATGTCATGGCGGACGGCGACGACACCTACGATGCCTCGGCCGCACCGGGTCTGGTCGAGAAACTCCTCACCGAGGGTCTGGACATGGTCGTCGGGCGGCGCGTGACCGAGGAGAGGGAAGCGTATCGATCGGGACACCGTACCGGCAACGCAATGCTGACCATGACCGCCGCGGCGGTCTTCGGCAACGCCTTCGACGACCTGCTTTCCGGCTACAGGGTCTTCTCGCGCCGCTTTGCCAAGTCGTTTCCCGCGCACTCCGCGGGCTTTGAGATCGAGACCGAACTTGCAGTTCACGCGCTGGGCATGCGCATGCCGGTGGCCGAAGTTCCGACCGTGTACCGCGCCAGGCCCGAGGGCTCGCACAGCAAGCTCAGCACCTACCGCGACGGCTTCCGCATCCTCATGACGATCGGGCGGCTGGTCAAATCGGAGCGGCCGCTGGTCTTCTTCTCGGTCGGTTTCGGCATTTGTGTCCTGTTGGCGATCGCACTGGCAGCGCCGATCGTGATGGTCTATCTGGAGACGGGACTCGTGCCGCGCCTGCCCACCGCGATTCTGTGTGCGGCGCTGGTGCTGCTCGGGTTCATCCTTCTCGGCTGCGGCCTGGTCCTCGATACCGTCACGCGAGGCCGATGGGAGACGAAGCGCATCGGTTACCTCGCCATCGAGGGTCCTCCGCGGCCCGGCGCATGAGCATCCGACGTCAGCTGCCGCGCTTTGCGGTGGCGGGAACCGTCGGCTTCGTGGTTGATGCCGGCGTTCTGTATGCGGCGCTGGCGGGGGGTCTGGACTACTACTCGGGCCGTGTCGCTTCGTTCTTCGCCGCCGTCGTCACGACGTGGCTGATCAACCGGAACTGGACCTTCGAGGTGGGACGGCGGCAGTCGAAACTCGCCGAGTTTGCGCGCTACTTCAGCGCCATGGCGCTTGGGGGCGCAGTGAATTACGCTGTCTACGCGCTGATCGTGGCCACGGCGCCGCGCACGGCGTGGCTTCCGCTCGCGGCGGTTGCGGCCGGTTCGATTGCCGGACTTGGCGTGAACTTCGCGACCGCGAGACAGTGGGTCTTCGGGGCCTCGGCAGCCGGCGGGCACGCGTGGACGACGGGCGCGCAGGCATTGGCGCCAGATTCGCGGATGCAATCACTGCAGCCGCAGGCATGGAGCGCGGCATCATTCTGGACGGCACTTGCGGCGGCATTGCTGGCGCTCAAGATGCTCGGCCTTGTGCTTGACCCGCAACCCCAGTTCTTCATGGGGGACTCGGCGAGCTATCTGCACACGGCGCTGACGGGCTGGGTTCCGCCCGATCGCTCGTATCTGTATGGCGTTCTCGTGGGCACGATCGTCGGGGACACCCAGTCGCTGGCGCCCTTGGTTCTCGTCCAGGCGACGGCGAGCGCCGCCACGGCCCTGCTGGCGGCATGGTGGGCTGAGCTCGTCTTCAGACCGGGCCGCATGGTCCTGTGCGTGGTCGCCCTTGTCTGCGCGCTGGACCCGTCGCAGTTGCTTTATGAGCGCTATGTGATGACCGAGACGTTCACGCTTCTCTCGCTGGCGCTGACGTTGTTTGCGCTAACGGTTGTGATCGTCCGCGGGCAAGCGCGCTGGATGCTCGTGGCGGCAGTGGCCGCCGCCGCCGTGGTGGCCTTGCGCATGAGCTTGCTGCCAGTCGCCGTTGTCTGCCTGGTCGCGGCGCCGCTTCTGGCACTGGCAGCGCGCACGCTCGGGTTTCGTCGAGCGATGCTCGGCGTCGGGGTTGCTGTCTTGTTCCTGCCGCTGGTTTCTCCGCTCGCGACGAGGATTCAGAGCGGCCCTTTCCTGCTGGCGGCGTGGAGTCCTCTACTTACCGCAGGTGATTTCTCGGACCCGGCGCAGGGTGAGCGGGTCCTCAACGGTATCGACCTGGCTAGCCCCGAGCTCTTCGCGCGCGAAGTGAACCTCTGGCACCCGAGCGGCTTCATGCATCGACTCACGGAAGAGGTTGCAGACCCGAACGAGCGCAGTCGCCTCGCGCGCGAGACGGCCCTGCGGGTGCTCTTCCGCGATCCGCTGGGCGTTGCTGGCCTGGGCTGGCGCACTTATGCACGGCTCTGGAACTCGGAAACCCGCCTGCAGCTCATGCGCTGGGACGTCGGCCAGAATCCCCTTGGCGGAGGCTTTCGCGAAGTGTTGGCCAAGTCCTTCCGCTTTGTCGCCGACGAACTCCCGAGGCCGACGTTCACGTCCCGGATCTATCTTTCCGTGGGCCTCTGGACGGCCGTGGTGAGCCTCGTCGCGCCTGCCCTGCTCGTTGCGGCGACGTTGCGGCGGTCTGGAACGCAAGTCGCGGCGTTGGCCCTCCTAGCCGGTGCCAGCGGGTTGATTCTGATGATCACCGGCGTCCTGACTACCCTGCCGGTCGTCCGGTATCTACATCCTCTCGGGTGGATGATCTCGGCCGCCCTCGTGCCGGCACTTGCGGATGTTCTCTCCGTCAACCAGGCGCAGCTTCGCGACGGGGCCGGGCTCGCCGTTACGCCAGGGCCTCGGGGCAGGCGCACCTGCTGAAGCGCGGTTTGGTCAGACACAGCATGTCAACAGCGGATAGCCCCGCTTTCGAGGCGCGGAGACTGGCGAAGAGGGCGATTAGGTTCATGACAGGCAACTCCTATTCCGCCAGACTGGACGCTCAAATCGAGCAATACCGGCAGGTCGAGAACATTCATGACCTTCCCGATATCTTTCATTACTGGTCCAACAAGCACCTGCGGCCCAGGCTCAACGCGGTCACGGGCGCCGACAGCATTGCCGATTTCTACGCTCTGCCGTTCGCTCAAGCTGCCCGCGCCGCGGGATCCGGGCGGCGGTTGCTCAGCATCGGGGCGGGAGATTGTTCCCTCGAAGTGGCCGTTGCCAAGCGGCTGATCGAACTCGGCACGCGGGATTTTCGGCTGGATTGCCTGGAGATCTCCCCGCACCTCCTGGAAAGAGCGCGGTCGTCGATCGAAAAAGAGGGTCTGGGGTATTGCGTGCAGTTGCTCCGGACCGACCTCAACGAGTGGAGACCCGACGCGCGTTATGCAGGCGTCATGGCAAATCATTCGTTGCACCACCTGGTCGAGCTCGAGCGAGTCTTCTCCGCGGTTGCCGACGCACTCGAGGACGGGGGTTCGTTCGTCTCGAACGACATGATCGGACGCAACGGGCACATGCGCTGGCCCGAGGTGCTGGAATTCGTCGAAGGCATCTGGTCTTTCATGCCCGATCGCTACAAGTTCAACCGCCAGCTGGGACGGCTTGATGCGAGATTCGTCAACTGGGACTGCTCGAACGACGGCTTCGAAGGTATCCGCGCGCAGGACATTCTTCCGCTCCTCACGGGCCGGTTCGGATTCACGATGTTCCTCGGCTTCGGTGGAATCGTCGACGTGTTCGTCGATCGCGCGTTCGGCCACAACTTCGACCCGAACTCACCCAGCGACACTGCCTTCATCGACTTCCTGCAACTGCTCAACGATCGCCTCATCGATGGCGGAGTGATAAAGCCGACGACGATGTTCGCCGTCATGTGCAAAGAGCGTGACATCGAGCCCACGTGCTGGCGGCACTGGAGTCCCGAATTCTCCGTGCGACCCGTCGGTTAGACGTGCATGGCGCGACGGCGCGCAGGCCCTTGCCTCGCAAAGTACCGTTTCACTGCGCGTAGTGCCGGGTCTCGGCCCCGGGCAATGGTTGGCCCGGTGGCAGCGGACTGGGAAAAGTGAGGCGCGACCCTACAATTGCAAACCATTGCTCTGGCCCCGCTTGGGTACGGCGCGAGTTACTGCCACCGGATCTTGGCTACGTTTCCCGACAATTGCTCCAGAAACTCGGCGCCATGAACAACGATGCCTTTCGCGCCTTGGCCGCGACAGGAATGCCGTCGCTCGTGTTCGTTGTTCACGGGTGGGGCGGCGGCGTCCGGCGTCATATCGACGAGCTCGCAGCGTTGCTGGCCGACCAGGTCAACGTGTGGTTCCTGGAGCCGGCGGCTGGTGAAACCGTCTGCCTGCGGGCGCGCGATTCCGGCGAGCGGCTCTATTTCGACCTTTCGAGCGACCTGCCGCTGCTCGCCGGAGTGTTGGGTTCGCTCGGCACACGCCGACTGCACTTCCACCATCTCCATGGCCTGCCGCGCGCCGTGGTGGACCTTCCTCGCGCGACCGGTCTGCCCTACGACGTCACGCTTCACGACTACCTTACGATCTGCCCGCAGCTTCAGTTGGTGACTGAGGCGGGCCGTTACTGCGGCGAGCCGGACGAGCGCGGTTGCACGGAGTGCCTGGCGAAGCGGCCACCCCAGTGGCCGCTCGACATCCTGGGCTGGCGCGATGCCTTTGCAGGGCTGCTGCTTGGCGCGGCAAGAGTGATCGCACCGTCGAAAGACGTCGCAGCGCGGATCGAGCGCTACATCCCCGGGCTGCAGATCGAGGTGTGGCCGCACCCCGAGCCGGCGCTGTCGCTGCAGTCCGTCACACGCGTTGCCACGTTGGGAATGCTGTCGCGCGAGAAGGGATTCGACCGGGTGCTTGCCTGCGCACAGGACGCCCAGTCTCGCGACCTGCCGCTTGCTTTCCGCGTTCTCGGCGCCACTGCCAAGCCGCTGCCGCCGCTGCCGTTGTCGCGGCTGTCCATGAGCGGCGAGTACCGGGAGGGAGACCTTGCCGCGCTGCTCGCTGCGGAGCGCCCCGATGTGCTCTGGTTTCCGGTCCAGTGGCCGGAAACCTACACCTACACGCTTTCGGCGGCCCTGGCGGCAGAAATACCGATCGTTGCGTCTGATCTTGGCGCGCTGCCGGAGCGGCTGGCGGCTCACTCTGCCGTGCGCCTGCTGCCATGGGACGCGCCGGCTGCGGCGTGGAACGAGGCGCTGTTGTCGGTGGCTTCGCCGCCGCCCGCGCGCGATCCGCTTGCCGTCGGCGCGACGCCCGAAGATTACGTCGAGCGCTACCTCACACCGCTGCCGCGGTCGGTGGCGACCGCGGCAAGGGAATGGCCTGCGCTTGCTTCACGAAACCTGCAGCCGCCGGTTGCCGAGGGTGCGTCCCATCTTTCGCTCAATGAGCTGGCCGTCGCAGGCGCCCTGTGCGGCCGTTCCGAGGCGCGCGCAGTGCTCATCGACCGAACGGCGCTGGCCGATGCCGACCTCGAAAAGCTCACGGCCGCGCTCGCGCAGGCCCGGGGAGAGGCTGGAGAGCTGCAGACGCGTGCCTCGGAGCTCGGGGCTTCGCTCGCGCAGGCCGAGTCGCATGCGGCGGAAATGGAGGCCGCGCTCGCACAGGCCGGCTTGCGTGCGTCAGAGATGGAGGCCGCGCTCGCACGGGCGAAGCGCGAGGCAGGCGAGGCCCAGTCGCGCGTATCGGAGCTCGATTGGCGAATGGAGGTCGTCAAGACCGCCCTCGCGCAGGCGGAGCGCGAAGCTGCCGACGCGCAGACGCGTGCGACGGATGCCGAGCGACGCGGGGTTACCCTCGAAGGCGCCCTCGCGCAGACAGAGCGCGATGCCGCAGCGGCTCGCGCACGCATCGTCGATCTCGAGTGCTCGAGAAGCTGGCGGGTGACCGCGCCGCTGAGGTACGTTGGCCGGCACGTCCGGGTGGCTTCGGCGCGTGCGCGGGCCGGCTGGCACGGTTTGCGGCAGGCGCCGCGACGGGCGGCGCTTGCGATGACGATCCTGCGCGACGATGGCCCGCGAGCGCTCGGTGCACGGATCGCCTACAAGCTCAAAGGAGGTTCGCGTTTCCGGCCGGCGGCGCAGGCTGCATACGCTCCGGCGACCGCAATCACGCCGTTGGAGTTCCCCCCGGTCGATGCGCCGCGTGTATCGATCGTCATCCCGATGTACGGCAAGCCGCAGCTGACGTTCAGCTGTCTTTCGAGCGTGCTCGCGGAAACGCAGGTGGACACCTGCGAGGTCATCGTCATCGACGACGCCTCGCCCGAGCCGGCCGCCGAGGCGCTGGCCGTGGTCAGCGGCGTGCGTTTCGAGCGCAATGCGGAGAACCTTGGCTTTATCGGCAGCTGCAACCGCGGCGCCGAACTTGCGCGCGGCGAGTTCCTGGTGTTCCTGAACAACGACACCGTGGTCACTCAGGGCTGGCTCGAGGCCCTGCTTGCCGTGTTCGAACGCCGAGCCGACGCCGGCCTCGTCGGCGCCAAGCTCGTCTATCCCGACGGCCGACTGCAGGAGGCGGGAGGCATCGTGTGGCGCGACGGCTCCGCCTGGAACGTCGGTCGCGATGACGACCCCGAAAGGCCCGAGTACAACTACCTGCGTGAGGCGGACTACTGCTCCGGCGCCTGCCTGGCGATCCCGGCGGCGCTGTTCCGTGCGCTCGGCGGATTCGACCGGCGTTACGCGCCCGCCTACTACGAGGACACCGACCTCGCCTTCGCGGTGCGCGCTGCGGGATGCAAGGTCTACTACCAGCCGGCTGCGAAGGTGGTGCACTTCGAGGGTCAGACTGCGGGCACCGACCTGGCGTCGGGCATCAAGCGCCACGAGGCGCTGAACCGCGCGACGTTCCTTGAAAAGTGGGAGGCGGTCCTGGCCTCTCACCGCAGCAACGGGGTTCACCCCGAACTCGAGCGCGACCGCTCGGCGGTGCGCCGCGTGCTGGTGATCGAGGCGTGCATGTTGACGCCGGACCAGGATTCCGGCTCGATGCGCACGCAGGCGATGCTCGAACTCGCCGTCGAGATGGGTTCGAAGGTCACCTTCGTGGCCGACAACCTCGAGCATCGGCAGCCCTATGTCGCCGACTTGCAGGCACGTGGCGTCGAGGTGCTGTTCGCGCCCTACGTCACGTCGATTGCAGAACTTCTCGATGCCCGCGGGCGCGAATTCGACGTCATCATCGTTGCGCGCCATTACATCGCGGTCAAGCACCTCGAGGCGATCCGTCGCTTCGCCCCGCGCGCATTCGTCGCCTTCGACACCGTCGACCTGCATTTCCTGCGCAGCGAGCGGCTCGCCGAGATCGAGGGCAGCGCCGTGGCGAAGGCCGTGGCGCGCGCAAGCCGCGACGAGGAACTGGCGGTGATCGAACGTGCCGACGTGACGCTCGTCGTCTCGCCAATCGAGAAAGAGGTGCTGCAGCAGGCTGCCCCGCAGGCGAAGGTCCTGCTGCTGTCGAACATCCACGAGCCGATCGCGGGGGGCAAGCCGCTTGCCGAACGCGACGGCATCGTCTTTATCGGCGGCTTCCAGCATCCGCCCAACACCGATGCCGTGCTCTGGTACGCCCGCGAGGTGCTGCCGCGGGTGCGGCAGCGTCTGCCGGGCGTGAAGACCTTCATCGTCGGCAGCAAGGTGCCGTCGACGATTCGCGCGCTGGCCGCGCCGGACTTCGTGGTCGCGGGGTATGTGCCTGACGTGGCGCCGCTGTTCACCGACTGCCGGCTCTCGATTGCGCCGCTGCGCTACGGTGCCGGGGTCAAGGGCAAGGTGAACCTGGCGATGAGCTACGGCGTGCCGGTGGTTGCGACCCCGGCGGCGGTCGAAGGCATGCATCTGGTGTCCGGCGAGGACGTGATGGTCGCCGCCGACGCCGAGCAGTTCGCCAGCGCCATCGAGCGTGTCTACCGCGACGAGGCGCTGTGGCAGCGGCTCTCCGCGGCGGGGGTCGACAATGTCCGCCGCCACTTTTCGCGCGCTGTGGCGAAAGTGGCGCTGCAGGATCTCTTCGCGCTTGCCGACGGCACCGCGGCCGGTCGCGGCGGGAGCGGTTGACCGCAACTGCTGCGCCTGCGGCCGGTCGCTCGTCCGGACGCTCCGCCAGGCCGTTACCGACCGCGCTTACAGCGGGAAGCTGGCGTCTTCGGGGTCATCTGCGCGCCGCGGGGGCAGCAGCCCATGCTTCCGCGCGAAGGCGATGTTGGCGGCGAGGAAGCCTTCCTTGTTTCCACAGTCGTAACGCGTGCCGGTGAAGCGGTGCGCCAGCACTTCGCCATGTCGGATGCGGCGGGCGATCGCGTCGGTGAGCTGGATCTCGCCGCCGCTGCCGCGCTCGGTGGTCAGCAGTTCGTCGAAGATTTCCGGGCGCAGCACGTAGCGGCCGACCACGGCGAGAGTCGACGGCGCCTCGCTTGGCTGCGGTTTCTCGACCATGCCGGTGACGCGTTCGGTTGCGCCGTCTAGGGGCTCGGCAGCGACGATGCCGTAGCGCGAGGTCTCGGCGAGCGGCACGTCCTGTACTGCCAGCACAGAGGCGCCGTGCTTCTCGTAGGCCTGCACCAGCTGGCGGGTGACGCCCGGCTGCGCGTCGATGAGGTCGTCGGCCAGGATCACCGCAAAGGGTTCGTCGCCGACCACCGCCTGCGCGCACAGCACCGCGTGGCCGAGGCCGAGCTGTTCCGGCTGGCGGATGAAGATGAAGCTCACGCCGTTCGGCGTGGCCGAGTGCAGCGCCTCGTACAGCTCGTGCTTGCCCTTGGCCAGCAGCTCCTGCTCGAGCTCCGGCACGCGGTCGAAGTGATCCTCGATCGCGCGCTTGTTGCGGCCGGTGATGATGATCATCTGCTCGATGCCGGCCTCGGCTGCTTCCTCGACCGCATACTGGATCAGCGGTTTGTCGACGACCGGCATCATCTCCTTGGGCATTGCCTTGGTCGCCGGCAGGAACCGGGTGCCGAACCCGGCTGCCGGGAAAAC
>JAHEDN010000079.1 GCA_024641225.1 Burkholderiales bacterium
GCGTTTCCTTGAGACTCGACGAGGATGCCAATGGCCATCGGCTGGCGGTGAGCGACACCGGGCCGGGGTTGCCGGCCGATGAACGGGAGAGCGTCTTCGACCGCTTCACTCGTGGCCGGGACACCGCAGTGCCCAGCAGCGGACTGGGGCTTGCGATCGTGCGCGAGGTCGCTCGCCTGCACGGCGGGCGCACATGGATCGAGGACGGTCCGGGCGGGCGGGGACTGACGGTGTCGCTGTGGCTGCCGGCGCGGGAAGGCCGGGCATCGGCCTGACGGTCGAGCTGGACCTTAAGTCGCTGTTAAGTCTGGCTGTGTAGTGTTCGTTCAACAGCGCGGTTTCGCGGCCGTGCTGCCCTCACTAAGATGTTCTGGCGCCGTCACCCGGCGCCATTTTTTTTGGCTGCCTCGATCGCGGTGCGCGACGCGGTCACGCGTTCGGTTCGCAATCGGCGCCCCAGGATATCGGCGGCGCTTCGGCCACGAAGGATCCGTCTTGCGAGCCCACCCGCTCCGCGCTCGGCGCTGTAGGGTCGGCGGATTGACCCGATACCTTCCGGCCCGCGCCCCCAACAGGCAACAGGCAACAAAGCGAAACGCAGTGGGGCGGTTCATGGTACGCGCCTGGCCACAGCGCGCCCGGTTGAGGCGAGGCAGCGGTCGGCCACCTGGCCGGCGCGGCACGCGAGACTGTGAGTGGCGCGGATGCGTAGGTGGCAGCACACTGCGAAGCAGCGCTCCACGACAACTGCCGCAGCGCGAGAGAGGGCCATGCGGAGCAGCGGAATGACAAGCACCGCAAAGCGACCCCTAGTCAACAGCTACCGCTGGCCGCTGCTACGCTGCCCTGAAGCAGTCGCCGAGCCTGGCGCAGCAATTGACCGCGGCTGTGATGATCGACTTTGCTTCGCCTTGCGGAAGGCCCGCGCCGTCGTCGGTGCGTCACTACCACGCGGGCGGCACCTGTTCGTTCATTGGCAACAGCGATCGCGAGGACAGCACAGTGAATCGGTTCCGCAATACGAGTGAGGCGCAGGACCATCGCATGCAGCGGGCCGCGCCAACCACTGCGTTTACAGCCGGCGCCGCCGCAAAGGGGCTTGCGACGGCTGTTGCCGCGATTCCAGCCAGCGCGCACGCCTCGTTCCTGCCGCCCGAGCTGATGGACAAGGCGGCGATGGGCTTAGCCTGGTTCATTCTCGTCGCCGTGCCGATCGGCGGCATCGTGCTGTTCTGGATGGTCCATGTGATGCCGGAGAAGATCGCGCACAGGCGTCATCACCCGCAGACCGACGCGATCAAGACGCTGTGCCTGCTGTCGCTGGTCTTCGGCGGGCTGCTGTGGCCGATCGCCTGGCTGTGGGCCTACGTGAAGCCGATCGGCTACCGGATGGCCTACGGCACCGAGAAGCACGACGATTATTTCCACCACATGGGCGCGAAGGCGCTGGCCGGAGAGCTCGACCAATTCGAGCTCGACCATCTGCGCGAGGAACTCGACGTGATGGCCGACCGCGGATCGCTGTCGGCCGAACTGAAGAAGCTGCGCCGCGATCTCGCCACGGCGAAGCCCGCAGCGGCGACCGCCACGGCCCCGGCGGCCGCTGCTGCGGCGAAGGAAGGGAGCGCCTGATGGAAGCGCTGCTGCTGGCCATTTACGCGTTCTTTGTCTGGCTCATCTTCATCAAGTTCAAGTGGCTGCCGTGGAACACTGCCTCGCAGGTCACGGTCGTCATCATCCCGATCGTTTTTCTGACGGCGCTGATCCTGACCCTGAACGTGGTCGCGCCGTCGTCGGCCGACGTGCGCGTGATCAAGTACGTGGTGCAGGTGATCCCGCAGGTGCGCGGGCGGGTGCTGGAGGTGCCGGTCGAGCCGAACCGGCTCGTCAGGAAGGGCGAGCTGCTGTTCCGCATCGACCCGACGCCGTACCAGAACGACCTGAATGTCGCCAGGGCGAAACTCGCCGCCGATGAAGCGAAGCTGGCTCAGGCCAGCGCTGGACTGGTCGATGCGTCGGCGAGCGCACGGCAACTGAAGGAACAGCTGAAATCCGCCAGCGGCCAGGTAGCCGCGCTGCGGCCTCGAGTCGAACTGGCGCGGCTGCGCGTCAGACAGAACCGAGAGCTTGTCGCTACCGGCGCCGGCGACCGCTTTGCGCTGGAGCAGGCCGAAGCCAACGTCGTCGAACTGGAAGGACAGCTCGCCACGGCGGTCGCCAACGAGGCGCAGGTGACGCAGAAACTCTCCGGCCAGGTCAACGGCGAACAGGCGACCGTCGCGGCAGCGCGGGCGCAGCTTGCGACCGCCCGGGCGCAGGTCGAACTGAGCCGCGCCGACGTCGCCAACGCACAGTGGAACCTCGATCAGACCGCCGTCTACGCGCCGGCCAACGGCTACGCGGTCAATGTCCAGTTGCGCGCCGGCTCTTACGTCACGGCATTCCCTGTGGCGCCGGCGATGAGCTTCGTCGAGGAGGAGTACCAGGTCGTCGCCTTCTACGCGCAGAACGAGCTGTGGCTGGTCGAGCCCGGCAACAACGCCGAGTTCACGCTCAACACCTTGCCCGGCCGCGTGATCAAGGCCAAGGTCGATTCGATCGTCTGGGCGCAGGGCCAGGGACAGGTAGTGCAGTCGGGCCAGCTACCGACCACCGGCGCGATCCCGATCGTGCCGGGCCGCTTCCCCGTCAAGCTCGACGTCGAGCCGCGCGACAAGAATCTGTTCCTCGCCGCCGGCGCGGCGGGCGACGGCGCGATCTATACCGAGCACGCCGCGATGATCCACATCATTCGCATGGTGATCCTGCGCGTCGGCACGATCACCGACTACTTCGTGCTGAAGCTGCACTGATGCGGGCGCTTCGAACCCTTGCGGCCGTGGCGGTTGCCGCCTCGGCAGCGCTCGCCGGGTGCGCGCTGAAGCCGCCGCCGCCGCGCGAGGACGTCGCGGCGCAGGCGCTGCCCAACTTTCGCGTGCAGGAAAGCTGGGCGGCGACGGCGAATTCCCAAGGTGCGGCGCCCGACCACTGGCTGGCAACGTTCAACGACGCGCAGCTCGAGGCGCTGGTCGCCGAGGCCCTCGCCTACAACCCGGACCTGCGCATCGCCGCGGCGCGCGTCGAGCAGGCCGCCGCGTATGTCCGGCTGTCTGGCGCCAGGCTGTACCCGCAGGTCAACCTGCGCGCCACCGGTTCGCTTGGCGCCGATTCCAGCGGCGTGCAGGGCATCGGCCTGTTCGTCAACTGGGAACTCGACCTGTGGGGCCGCATCCGCGCCGGTCAGGCCGCGTCGCAGGATCAGTACGTGTCCGTTGAGCTCGACGCCGAATACGCCCGTCAGTCCATTGCCGCGCTGGTCGCCAAGGGCTGGTTCCTCGCCACCGAGGCGCGGCTGCAGAAGGCGCTGGCACAGGAAGCCGTCGCGGCGGCCGAGCGCCAGCTCGGCCTGGCGCAGGACCGGCTGCGCGTCGGCGTCGGCGATGAGTCCGACGTCACCGCGGCGCGCGCAAGCCTCGCCACTTATCGCGACAGCGTGCAAAGCCTCGACCTCGCCTACCAGCAGGCGCTGCGTTCGCTGGAGTCACTGCTCGGCCGCTATCCGGCGGCGGCGGTCGGGGTGCCGGCACGACTGGCGGCGATGCCCGGCCCGGTGCCGGTCGGCATGCCGGCCGAGCTGCTCGAACGACGCCCGGATGTCGTGGCGGCGGAGCGGCGCGTCGCCGCTGCGTTCTACCGGGTCGAGGAAGCCAAGGCGGCGAAGCTGCCGCGCATCTCGTTGACCGCCGGGGTGAACTCGATCTCCAGCGAGGTCTTCGTACTGAAGCAGCGCGACAACCCGGTGTGGAGCCTCGGCGCGGGGCTCGCTGCGCCGCTGTTCCTCGGCGGCCAGCTGCAGGCGCAGGAGGACATCCGCACGGCCGAGCAGAAGCAGGCGATCGCCGAGTACGGCCGCGTCGGCGCGCGAGCCTTCGGCGAGGTCGAGAGCGCACTGTCGGCCGAGTTCAACCTCGATGCGCGCGAGGCGATCCTGAAACAAGCGGTCGTCGAGAACACCCGCGCGCTGGAACTGGCGACCATCCGTTACAAGGTCGGTTCCGGCGACCTGCGCGCGGTACAGCAGCAGATGCTGACGCTCGCAGCATCGCGCGCCGCGCTGCTGCGCGTGCAGGGCGAGCGGCTGGTGCAGCGCGTGAACCTGCACCTGGCACTCGGCGGCAGTTTCGAGACGCCGGCAACGCCTACGGCAGCGGCGAATTGACCGATCAACCGGACGGCCGCAGCGCCGGGTCCGTTCCGTTGTGACCGGGGGCGCACCCCGACCGAACGACACCACGGAGATGACGATGGGAAACAAGAAGGCAATGGGCAAGGCTGCCAAGGCGGAATCCGCAGCGGGCAGCAGCGGCGCCGAGGCATCAGCCGGCAAGCGCAAGGCCGACAGCGCCACAGTCGCCGACTCGGACAACGCGAAAGCAGGCGGCAAGCTGTCGAACAAGGACTACGCGCGCGAGCTGAAGAAGCTGCACGTCGAGCTGGTGAAGCTGCAGGAATGGGTCAAGGAAAAGGGTGCGAAGGTCTGCATCGTCTTCGAGGGCCGCGACGGCGCCGGCAAGGGCGGCACGATCAAGGCGATCACCGAGCGCGTCAGCCCGCGCGTGTTCCGCGTCATCGCCCTGCCGTCGCCGACCGAGCGCGAGAAGAGCCAGATGTATGCGCAGCGCTACCTGCCGCACCTGCCTGCCGCCGGCGAGGTCGTCATCTTCGACCGCAGCTGGTACAACCGCGCCGGGGTGGAGCGGGTGATGGGCTTTTGCACCGAGGAGCAGGCGAGGCAGTTCCTGAAGATGGCGCCACTGTTCGAGCAGCTGATGATCAACTCGGGGATCGTCCTGCTCAAGTACTGGCTGGAGGTCAGTCCCGAGGAGCAGACGCGTCGGCTGACGGCGCGCATCGACGACGGCCGCAAGATCTGGAAGCTGTCGCCGATGGACCTGAAGTCCTACGACCGCTGGGACGACTACACGAAGGCGCGCGACGAGATGTTCGCCGCCACCGACACGCCATGGGCGCCGTGGTACGCAGCGCGCTCCGAGGACAAGAAGCGCGTGCGGCTGAACGTGATCAGCCACCTGCTGAAGCAGGTGCCGTACAAGGACGTCAAGCGCGACAAGGTCAAGCTGCCGAAGCGCAAGATCGGCCGCTACAAGGCCGCCGACTATCCGTTCAAGTACGTCGACGAGAAACACTGACCTTGGGAACGGGCGTCGGCGACCGTTCGATGACGTCGCTCGATCTGCAGCGCCGCTTCCTGCGCGAATTGTGGTTTGGGCTGCGCGTCGTCTGGCCGGCGCTGTCCCTGCTGCTCGGCCTGATGGCCGCGCTCGGTATCGCTGTCGCGCTGATCGAGCACTGGCCCCTCGTCGACGGCCTGTACTTCGCCTTCGTTTCCGGCCTGACGATCGGCTACGGCGACCTGGTTCCGAAGGCACCCCTGGCGCGGGTACTGGCGGTGTCGATCGGCCTGACCGGCCTTCTGTTCGCCGGACTGGTCGCCGCCGTCGGCGTGCAGGCGCTGCAAGCCGCGCTGCGCGAGGCCCGACATGAGTAGCTCCCAACGGCCAGACAATTCCGCCGCTAGCGGCGCGCGCCTCGACATCATCGCCGGCCTGACGACGGCGGCGGTCGTGCTGCCCAAGGCGATGGCGTATGCAACGGTGGCCGGCTTGCCCGTCGCCGTCGGCCTGTACACGGCCTTCATCCCGATGGTGATCTACGCGCTCGCCGGCTCCTCGCGCGTGCTCAGCGTCAGTTCCACCACCACGCTGGCGATCCTGGCCGGCACGCAGCTCGGGCTGGCGGTGCCGGACGGCGACCCGGCCAGGCTCATCACGGCGACCGCCACGTTGACCGCGCTCGTCGGCCTGATGCTGCTGGCGGCGCGGCTGCTGCGGCTGGGCTTCATCGCCAACTTCATCTCCGCGCCGGTACTGACCGGCTTCAAGGCCGGCATCGGCCTGGTGATCGTGCTTGACCAGGTGCCGAAACTGCTCGGCATCCACATCGACAAGTCCGGCTTCTTCCGCGACTTCGTCAGCGTCGGGCAGCACGTGCCGCAGACCTCGCCCGCCACGCTGGCGGTGGCGGTAGCGACGTTCGCGGTGCTGATCGGCATGGAGCGGCTGAGGCCGCACTCGCCGGCGCCGCTGGTCGCGGTGGGCGGCGCGATCGCCGCGTCTTGGCTCTTCGGCCTGGACGCGCTCGACGTGTCGACGGTCGGCCTGATCCCGCAGGGCCTGCCGGCGCTGACGCCGCCCGACCCGGACCTGCTCGCCGCCCTGGCGCCCGGTGCGCTCGGCATCGCGCTGATGAGCTTTACCGAAACGATCGCCGCGGGGCGGGCATTTGCGAAGCCAGGCGAGCCACCGATCGACGCCAACCGCGAACTGGTCGCCACCGGCGCCGCGAACCTCGGCGGCGCGCTGCTCGGCGCGATGCCGGCCGGCGGCGGTACGTCGCAGACGGCGGTCGTGCGCTCCGCAGGCGGGCAGTCGCAGAAGGCGTCGCTGGTGACCGCGGGCACAGCGCTGGCCACGATGCTTCTGCTGGCACCGCTGCTCGGCCTGCTGCCCAACGCGACGCTGGCGGCGGTCGTGATCGTCTACTCGGTCGGACTGATCCAGCCAGCGGAGTTCCGCGCCATACGGCGCGTGCGCTCGATGGAGTTTCACTGGGCGCTGGTCGCCTGCGCCGGCGTGCTGGTGTTCGGCACGCTCGAGGGCATCGTGGTGGCGATCATCGTGTCGATGATCGGGCTCGCAAGCCAGACTGCGCATCCTCGCGTGTCGGTGATCGGCCGCAAGCGCGGCGCCGACGTGCTGCGGCCGGTCTCTCCGGAACACCCGGACGACGAAACCTTTGAGGGGCTGCTGATCGTGCGGCCGGAAGGACGGATGTTCTTCGTCAATGCGCAGTACGTGAGCGACCGGATCCACCAACTGGTCGCGCAGCACAAGCCGCGCGTGCTGGCGATCGACCTGAGCCGGGTGCCCGACATCGAGTACTCGGCGATGCAGATGCTGGCCGATGGCGAGAAGCGGATGACGGATGACGGTATCGTCGTCTGGCTCGCCGCGCTCAACCCGGGCGCGCTCGACATGGCCCGCCATGCCGGGCTCGACCAGCGGCTCGGCCGCGAACGGATGCTGTTCAACGCGCGTGCGGCGATCGAGCGGTATCAGGCGATGCAGGCCGCCGGCGCGATCCCGCTTCCGGAAGTCTGAGCGCCGAGCATTCACCACGCGCCAGCAGGCCCGGAAAACGTTACCGGCTACCCGTTCAGGCGCAGGTGGCAGATGCGGACCGAACGGTCGTCGGGGTCGGGCGCGATGTCGAAGCCGAGCCGGCTGGCCAGGCGCAGCATCGGCTGGTTCGCGGCAAGGACGAAGCCTTCCATTTCCGAGAGCCCGCGATTCTTCGCGGAGTCGATCAGCACCGTCAGCAGCGTCCGCGCCAGCCCGGCACCGGCGAACTCAGAGGAGACGTAGACGGCGAACTCGCAGGTCGGGCGGGCGCTGTCGATGATGTATATGGCCGTGCCTACGATGTCGACTCCGTCGGCAGCCGGCACAGTGGCGACAACGCCCATCCCGCGCTCGGGAAAGGAGGCGAGCGTCCTGCGCACCCGCTCCAAGTTGGGCTCGCGCACCACGCGCATGAAGCGCATGTAGCGCGCGTCGTCGCTCATCCGGTTGAAGGCCTGCAGCAGTTCTGCTTCGTCGGCCGGGCACATGGCGCGAGCGTGCACGGTGCGCCCGTCGCGCAGGGTGGCGTCGAAAGCGGTGAAACCCGCATGCGTCATGTCTGGTGCGCGGTCTGCTTCGAGGCGGCCGAACGCGTTGCTTGAGGTTCGATCAGCATACCCGCGGTGCCGGCGCGGCGGACCGACCGGCATCCGCGTCCAGACCCGATGCTTCGGCTCGTCCGCGCGAAGGCGCACCAGTCAGACCTCCCTCTTGTCTCGGTCGAGGACGAGCCGGGCCAACCGAGTGCGCAATCTCGCCCTGCTGACGAGCATGCGAGTCTCGAAGCGCGCCGCGGCGGCCAGGTCTGCGCGCCATCGCCGGCGCACGCTTTTCTTCCATGGCAGACTGGCGGCGCACCAACGTTGATCGTCCCGCGAAGATCGGCGCCCGCCCGCCTGCCGTGGCCAACAGACCCAAGGAGCACTGACTCATGCATGCGGCAATTCCCACTCGTCCGGCGCTGGCCGTTCTAGCGCTCGCCGCGCTCGTCCTGGGGGGTTGTTCGAAGGAGACTCCAGCCCCGACGCGCCCGGTACCGGAGGTATCGGTGAACACGGTGCAGCCGCAGACCATTCCCTACATCGTCGGCTTCGTCGCGCAAACGGAAAGCTCGCGCCAGGTCGACATCGTCGCGCGGGTCTCCGGCTTCCTCGACAAGATCGCCTACAAGGAGGGCGCCCTGGTGCGTGAAGGTCAGCTGCTGTTTCAGCTCGACCCGAAGCCGTTCCAGGCGCAGCTTGGGGCGGCGCGCGGCGAACTGCAGGCGCAGAAAGCTCGATTCACCACCGCCGAGGCGACGCTGGCCCGGGTGAAGCCGCTGGCGCAGCAGAACGCGCTGTCGCAGGCCGACCTCGACAAGGCGCAGGGCGATTACGACGCGTCGAAGGCGGCGGTGTTCGCCGCGCAGGCCAAGGTGACCGAGGCGGAACTGAACCTTGGCTACACGACGATCCGTTCGCCGGTCACGGGTCTGGCCAGCCGCGCTCTGCAGCGCGAAGGCGCCTACCTGAACGCGCAGTCGGTGGATTCGAAACTCACCTACGTGGCGGCGATCGACCCGATCTGGGTGACGTTCAGCGTGTCGCAGAACCAGACCGCCAAGAACCGCGAGATGATGGCCAAGGGGCAGATCATCGCGCCGAAGGACAAGCAGTACGAGGTCGAACTGGTGCTGTCCGACGGCACACGCTATCCGTTCACCGGCAAGATCAGCTTCGCCGATCCGTCGTTCAGCCAGGACACG
>JAHEDN010000080.1 GCA_024641225.1 Burkholderiales bacterium
GCAACTGGCGGAACTTGGCCAGCTGCTCGATCGGCAGGTCGTAACCGGTCAGATGCAGCAGCGCGTACTGCAGCATCGAGCCATGACCGTTCGACAGGACGAAGCGGTCGCGATCGACCCAAGCGGGATCGGCCGGATTGTGACGCAGGTGCCGGCTCCACAGTGCCAGCGCGATCTCCGCCATGCCCATCGGCATTCCCGGATGTCCCGAGTTGGCCTTCTGCACGGCGTCCATGGCCAGCGCCCGCAGTGCATTGCACATGTCATTTCGCAGCGGCGGCGTCGTGGTGTCGGGCATCGGAACAGGAAACTATGGGAAATAGAAGCAGGCAAAAATAAAGCCAGGCGCGACCTTGTCGCGAGAACGGCAAAAGTCTATCAGCGGCGACCGCCAACGTCGGCGGCACGGCTTGCACGTTGTCAATACCTGCCCGGGTTCACCGGACTACGCTCGCGCAAAACCGTCATTAGCAATATTCGAGGTGCCTCTCAGTTTTCGCGAGCGGCCGCGCTTTTGCGGAGAGAAAAAAACCTATATCATCACCGGTTCAAATTCGATCCGGAAAACCGGAAGCAACGGGTTGCCGAGCAGGAAGTCGTACGCAAAGGCATCTTCCCCCGCCAGGTCCAATCGACGCAGCGAAAGCTGTCACCGACTCGCGCGCCGCGCACCAGCGCCGGGTCCCGGATCGTGGGTTGCGGTGATGAACCGCGATTCAGGTCGATTAGGGCGGACCTGCTGGGGGACGAAGATGCAAGGACTTCACCTGACTGGCGATCTGTTCGACTGCAGCTGCACTTCCGCACTGCTGACGGATCTGGAAAGACTCTCGACACTGTGCCGCGACGCGACCGTCGCCGCGGGACTGACGATCGTCGACGAGAAGTATCACGTGTTTCCCGACTTCAACGGGCAGCCTGGCGGCATCACCGGCGCGGTGCTGCTCGCCGAGTCGCACCTGGCCGTGCACACCTGGCCCGAGCGTCGTGGCGTCACGCTCGACGTCTACGTCTGCAATTTCACCGATGACAACGGCGGCAAGGCACAGCAGCTCTTCGACGAGTTGATGTTGGCATTCCGCCCGGCGAGCCAGGTCGTGAACCGCATCAACCGCGGCGACCTGGCCGCCAGCACGCAGTCGGTCGCCGCCGAGGCATCGAACCAGGCTCCGGGCGGCGGCGCCGGATCGAATGAGCTGATCTTCGACTGGCTGAACGCCAATGCCGGGTACGGCTTCACCGCCCGCCAGCGGCTGCAGACAATCGAGTCGCCGTACCAGCGCGTCGAGGTCTATGACACGCCCCAGTTCGGCAAGCTGTTTCGCCTCGACGGTCGCTTGATGACCTCCGAAAAGGAGGAGTTTTTCTACCACGAGTGCATGACGCACCCGGCGCTGCTCACCCATCCGAACCCGCAGTCGGTGCTGGTCATCGGCGGCGGCGACGGCGGATCTTCGGAGGAGATCTTCAAGCATCCGAGCGTCAGGCGGATCGTGATGGCCGAACTCGACGCCGCGGTGATCGACGTCGCGCGCACCCACCTGGGCGAGATCCACAAGGGCGCGCTCGACGACCCGCGGCTCGAAATCCGGATCGGCGACGGCTTCGAATACGTGAAGAACACGAACGAGAAGTTCGACGTGATCGTGCTCGACATCACCGATCCGGACACGCCGGCGTTTCACCTGTATTCGGAGGATTTTTTCCGCATGTGCCGCGACCGGCTCAATCCCGGCGGCATGCTGACGCTGCACCTCGGCACGCCGGTTTACGCACCCGAGACGGTACGGAAAAATGCGGCGAACCTGCGCAAGGTCTTCAGGCAGGTGCACCCGCTGGCGCTGTTCATTCCGCTGTATGGCTCGCTGTGGTGCCTCGGCGTGGCAAGCGATAGTGCCAATCCGCGACTGATGACTGCAGAGGCGATTTCCGCGAGGTTGCGCGAACGGCGCATCGGGGGCCTCAGCTACTACAACGCAGAACTGCATGCCGGGCTGTTTGCGTTGCCCACGTTCGTCAAGGCGCTGACGGAACCGTCCGAGGCGCCGGCACGACTGGCCGCCTAGTATCGCCGCACGGCGGCGGTGCCGCTGGCGGGCATGACGAGACCTCGGGCCCGGCCGCACGCCGGGCCCTTTTTCTGCCTGCTTTCATGCCGCACCCTCGCTTCTTCGTTGACTCGCCGATGACTGCCGGCGAGTCGCTGCGCCTGCCGGCCTCGGTGGCTCACCACGCCTTGCGCGTCCTTCGGCTGCGTGGCGGCGCACCGATCGTTCTGTTCAACGGACACGGCGGCGAATACGCGGCATCCCTTCTCATCGACGACGGCGACGCGATGGCGCGCATCGACGCGCATGACCCGATCGATCGCGAATCGTCACTGAAGATCACGTTGGTCCAGGCGCTGGTCGCTGCCGACAAGCTCGACTGGATCGTCGAGAAGGCGGTCGAGCTCGGAGTCGACCGCATCGTCATTGCGCCGGCCCGCCGCAGCGTCGTACGACTGGATGCCCGGCGAGGAGAGCGGCGACTGCAGCGCTGGCGAGAAATCGTGCTTTCGGCCTGCTGCCAATGCGGCCGCAACCGGGTGCCTCGGGTGGATTTCTTCGCATCGTTCGAAGCGGCGCTGACCTCGTTGCCTGCCGACCAGCCTCGCCTGATGCTGCTGCCGTCCGCCGGCAGCGGGCTTCCGTGTGCCCTGCCTGGCCTTCGCGCGGCGCTGATGGTCGGCCCCGAGGGAGGATTCAGCGAGGACGAGATGCAGCGCGCCGATCAGGCCGGCTTCATCGCCGCCCGAATCGGACCGCGCATTCTGCGCACGGAAACGGCCGGGTTAGCAGCGCTGGCTGCCCTTCAGGCGACCTTCGGCGATCTTGCTGGCCCGTCCGGCAGACCACCTCCGATCGCCCGAGGCGCATCGTGACGACTCCGCCCGGCGGCGCCGCAAGAAGTGGCCTGCTGATTCAGGAATAGAAGACGCGCAGGGCGACGCCGCGTTCCGCGAAGTCGTCGCGCGCATCGCGGAAAACGTCGAGCAGGGCCGCCTGCTCGGCGGCGCCGAAGCGGCCTGCATGGGGCAGGCGTTCGAGCACGATCACCCAGCCTCGCCCGCCGCGCTCGGAAAGGTCGGTGAGACAGTCGTAGAGCGCATCGAGATTGGCGCCGTACCACTCGGGGAAGGCAAAGGCGCGACCGATCGCCTTCATCACGGCGTTCTTGTCGACGCAGTCGGAGCATTCGACGAGAACGAAATGATGCCCGGACTGCGCGGCCCATCGGCGCAGATCGTCGATGTCGCGCGCCCCGAGCCTGCGTACGGTCTGGGCCGGCAGCACGTCGATCGGGTCCGGCGTACTCCTGGAGGCGCTCATTGTCTGATCCGGCGGAAGCTCTGATAGTGATCGTCGGTGTAGTAATACTCGCCGCTGGTCGAGGGATCGCCGCTGGTCCCCTTGCCGGCGACGATCCGGCGCGCGCCGCGGTCGCGGCTGCCGGGCGTCGGCACCGTGTACTCGGTGTAGTAGCCGCGAACGCGTTGCGGCAGCAGGCGTTCACGGTTGCCGAAGACGGCGCCGTCCCTGCCATAGGGAAACGGACCACCGTGCCGGATCAGCGCCAGCGTCGAGCGCCCCTCCGGAGGCAGCGCATCGATCGCCACCTCGCCAAGCATTGCCGGCGCCGGGCGCCCGGAAGGCGACGATTCGTCACGTGCGCAAGCCGAGGCGCCGAGCACAAGCGCCAGCAGAACGAGCAGTAATTGCCCGAGCCGCCGCAAGGTCACCGTCCATGGGGCCGCGCGATCTTCCTCGTCAATCATGGCACCGCGAACCCTGGCCTCGCCGGCTGACATCTCGTCGGGCCAACGCCTGTCAGCGCTGCGAGTTCGCGTCGACTACGGTGAGCGCGGTCATATTGACGATCCGCCGCACGGTGGCCGACGCCGTCAGGATGTGCACCGGCCTTGCGGCGCCGAGCAGGATCGGGCCGATCGCCACGTTGTTGCCGGCCGCGGTCTTCAGCAGGTTGTAGCCGATGTTGGCGGCATCGATGCCGGGCAGCACCAGCAGGTTGGCGTCCGCCTGCAAGGTCGATAGCGGCATGATCGATCTGCGCAGCGCGCTGTCCAGCGCGCAGTCAGCGTGCATCTCGCCGTCGACCTCCAGAGCCGGCGCGCGCTGCCTCAGCAGCGACAGCGCCTGCCGCATCTTTTCCGCACTGGCCGCGCGGCTCGAGCCAAAGTTCGAATGCGACAGCAGTGCTACCCGCGGCGTAATTCCGAGTCGCTGCAGTTCCTCCGCGGCCAACACCGAGATCTCGACTATTTCGGCTGCGGTCGGATCGACGTTGACGTGGGTGTCGACCATCGCGATCTGCCGGCCCGGCAGCATCAGGATGTTCATCGCCGCGTAGACGTTGGCCCCGGGCCGGCGGCCAATCACCTGGTCGATGTACTGCAGGTGCAGATCGTGCGCCCCGAAGGTGCCGCAGATCATGCCGTCGGCATCGTTCTTGGCGATCATCATCGCGCCGATCAGCGTCAGCCGCCGCCTCATCTCGATCTTGGCGTACTGCTCGGTCACGCCGCGCCGAGCCGTCATCTCGTGATAACTGCGCCAGTAATCGCGGTAGCGCGGATCCGACTCGGGATTGACCACGTCGAAATCCGCTCCCGCTTTCATGCGCAGCGCGAAGCGCACCAGACGGCGCTCGAGCACCGCCGGACGGGCAATCAGCGTCGGCCGGGCAATGCCTTCGTCGATTACCACCTGGACTGCGCGCAGCACGCGCTCGTCCTCTCCCTCGCAGAACACGACACGCGCGCGCCCGCCCTCTGCCACCGCCTTCTTGGCGGTGGCGAAGATCGGCTTCATGAAAGTGCCCGAGTGATAGACGAACTGCTGCAATTGGTCGCGGTAGGCGTCGAGATCGGCGATCGGACGCGTCGCAACACCGCTGCTCATCGCCGCAGCGGCGACCGCCGGAGCAATGCGCATCATCAGCCGCGGGTCGAAGGGCTTCGGGATCAGGTACTCGGCACCGAAGCCCAGGTCGTGCACACCATAGGCGCTGGCAACGACGTCGCTCGACTCCTCGCGGGCGAGTTGTGCGATCGCGTGCACGGCAGCCACTTCCATTTCCTTGGTGATCATCGTGGCGCCGACGTCCAGCGCACCGCGGAAGACGAAGGGGAAACACAGGACGTTGTTGACCTGGTTCGGATAGTCGGAACGGCCCGTGGCGATCACGGCGTCGTCGCGAACGGCCTTGACGTCTTCCGGAAGGATTTCCGGGTTCGGATTGGCCAGCGCCAGGATCAGTGGCCGCGCGGCCATCCTGGCCACCATCTCGCCCTTGAGGACGCCGCCGGCGGACAGGCCGAGAAACACATCCGCGCCCTCGATGATCTCGGTCAGCCCACGCGCCGACGTGGGCTGCGCATAGCGGCGCTTCTCGTCGTCCATCAGCACGGTACGACCCTCGTAGACCACGCCCTCGATGTCGCTGGCCCAGATGTTGGCGCGAGGCAGCCCGAGTTCGACGAGCAGGTCGAGGCAGGCCAGCGCTGCGGCGCCAGCACCGCTGGTGACCAGCTTGACCTGCGCCAGATCTTTGCCGACCACGCTCAGGCCGTTGAGGATCGCCGCCGCGACGATGATCGCGGTGCCGTGCTGATCGTCGTGAAACACCGGGATCTTCAACCGCTCGCGCAGCTTGCGCTCGACGATGAAGCACTCCGGCGCCTTGATGTCCTCGAGGTTGATGCCGCCGAATGTCGGTTCCAGCGCGGCGATGATCTCGACCAGCCTGTCCGGGTCCTGCTCGCTGATTTCGATGTCGAAGACATCGATGCCGGCGAACTTCTTGAATAGCACGCCCTTGCCTTCCATCACCGGCTTTGACGCCAGCGGCCCGATGTTGCCCAGCCCCAGAACGGCGGTGCCGTTGGTCACGACGCCCACGAGGTTGGCGCGCGCGGTGTACCGGGACGCATCGGCGGGCTCGGCCGCTATGGCCAGTGCAGCAGCGGCGACCCCCGGCGAATAGGCAAGCGCCAGGTCGCGCTGGTTGATCAGTTGCTTGGTCGGCATTACCGAGATCTTTCCCGGCCTCGGCTGCTCGTGGTACTCGAGCGCGGCACGCTTCAGATCGGCGTTCTCGTCGTCGGTTTTCATTTGGTCAACAAGCGGGCGCGCAAAGCGCGCATTATCGTGGAGGCCTTGGGTTGGATTGGTTTCGACCTGTTCAGCATGGACAAAAGCATGGGCGGATCGCCCGCAAGTCACGCTCGGCTCCACAACGCTGGGAAGGCTACCCGCTCGACATGGACAATATCTTGAATTGACTTGGACAAAGCATTGACTTTTACAGTGGCCGCAGTACCATATGCTCAGTTTCTTCCTCTTGAGCCTGTCGCCACGCTCGAGCGCGAAGCCCCTCTTCGGCGCCTCTCCTCCCCCTCCTCGGCCGATCTTGGGCGCGCTCAGCTGACAGGCTTTTTTTTGCCTGACCGCTCAGGACCCTCGCATCGGGACCTCGGCGATCGCAGCGGGCCCGCTTGCACGGGAGGCGCACAGTGACGCCTCGAGTCGCCAGCCGGACCCGGGGCATAGCACCTTTTTACGTGATGGAGATCGCCAAAGAAGCCCAGCGCCTTGCCGACGCGGGCCGATCCATCCTTCACCTGAGCATTGGCGAGCCCGACTTCACAGCACCGCCGACGGTCCAGTCCGCGGCGCGGCGGGCGATCGAGTCCGGGCTGACGCAATACACGCCGGCTTTGGGTACAAGCGCGCTGCGCGAAGCGATCGCCGCCGACTACGGCCGCCAGTTTTGCCTGACCGTCGATCCAGGTCGGATCGTGGTCACTGCGGGAGCCTCCGGCGCATTGCTGCTTGCCATGGCGGCGCTGCTCGGGCGGGATCGCAAAGTGCTGATGCCTGATCCAAGCTACCCTTGCAATCGGCATTTTGCCGCCGTCTTTGGAGGCGACGCTCAACTTATGCCCTGCGGGCCGGAAACACGTTTCCAGCCGACCGCAGAAATGATCGAAGAGTCTTGGAATGAGGGCAGCGCCGGCGTTCTGCTGGCTTCTCCGTCGAACCCAACTGGCACTTCAGTCGAACGACGCGTCCTGGCCGCAATTGTCGAGGCGGTCCGCGCGCGCGACGGTTTCCTCATTGTCGATGAGATCTACTTGGGCCTGACCTATGACAGTCCGCCGTCTACTGCGCTGGCGCTGTCCGACGAGGTCCTGACGCTGGGCAGCTTTTCAAAGTACTTCAACATGACCGGTTGGCGCCTGGGCTGGCTGGTCGCGCCACTGTCGCTGGTGCCGACGCTGGAAAAACTGGCGCAGAACCTCTTCATCTGCCCTTCGGCGATTGCCCAGCATGCGGCACTGGCCTGCTTCTCCACAGAGGCACTGGCCGTCTATGAGGAGCGCCGTCAAGAGTTCCGTCGCCGACGTGACTTCCTGGTACCCGCACTGCGGGGACTTGGATTCGATATCCCGGCAGTTCCCGACGGCGCCTTCTACATATATGCCGACATCAGCCGGTTCGGCATGAACAGCTGGGATTTCGCCATGACGCTTCTTCGCGAAGCGGGCGTTTGCGTCGTCCCGGGCCGCGACTTCGGGCAAGCCGAAATCGATCGGTATGTCAGGATTTCATACGCCAACAAGCTGGAAAATCTGGAAAAGGCGGTCAACCTTATGGGCTGCTACTTGAAGCGCCAGATGACCTCACAGGCGGGCAGCGGCGCAAGCGACAACGGATGAGCTAACGGGCCAGAAACCGGTCCGGCGCGGGACAGCGACTGTCAGCTTATCGGCCGGCGATCGGTGCCTGCCGCGCCCTGGAAGGAGCCTGCCCCGATCCGCTGAAGGTCGGCGGCCAGAGCACTACGGCCCACGCTCTCGCGCACCGCTGGCCCAGCGGCAAGGGCATCGCGCGGACGGCCCCCAGCGGCCAGCTTGATGCGGGCCATCTCCCCGAGAACCCGGGCCGCGTATCCGCCGTCATCAGGCAGGTTGCCTGCGCCGACGTACAGCTGCAGCCCCCGCTCGACTGAGCCGCCGCGCTGGATCAGGTCCTTGAGAATCTCTGAACCGACCCTGAGGTTGGCGATCGGGTCCAAGGCTGCATGATCACCTCCATGCAGGAGAAACTTGTCGCTATGAACGTGCGTCAGCACCTGCATGAGCCCCTGTGCCCCGACCGGGCTCTGGGCGAACGGATTAAGGCTCGACTCGACCGCCGTTACCGCGAGGATCAGCATCGGGTCGATGCCGATCGAGCGGCCTGTATTGAACGCTTCGCCGACGATCTGGCGCACGGCATTCTCGGCCACGCGGTAGCGACGCGAAAGATAGCGAGTGACGCGCTCCTGTGCCGGGTCCACCGCGACTGCGGGCTGCACGGACATCCGGCCGCCCCTGCGGTCGGCCCGCGACTCGCGCTCAGCATTCGAGTCGACGACCCCGGTCGACAGCGAAGCAACGGCGGGCCCAGGCGCAGCCAGCGACCCGGCTACCGCCATCACATGCTCCCTCGCCTGCTCGCTGCCGATTAAGGCAACGGCCACCGACAGCGTCAAGATGCCGGTCATCCCGATGGTCCCGCGGCCGAGGATCACGATCCCTCGACCCACGTCGCGGCCCGCGGTAATCAGGGCCGCCGAGGTCGGCAACCACGCTCTTTCTTTCAGCAACGACACGCGTGCCTCCTTATGCTGAGCGGCCGCCGGCAATTTCATCGGCTGTCCTCACTCACAGGTTGGTACGTCAGACGGAGCGTGCTACCGTGCTCCGCGTTCCACTCAACCGGCCCGCCCTTCTCTTCGCGCGGACCATTGCGGTCGATAAGGGCATCGGCCGCACACCGAAGTTCCCCATATGATTTGCCGGCAACCGCCCCAGCGCTTCGGCCTGTTCGGCAGTTCTGCCCGGCAGGGGCCGGCTCGGCAGAAGCGGCGGCATTCTAGAGGCTGATGCCTCAACGGAACCCATACCGGCCGTCGGCCTTGATGCAG
>JAHEDN010000081.1 GCA_024641225.1 Burkholderiales bacterium
CGAGCCATTGCAGGTATTCGTAGAACTCGACGCGTTCGCCGTGTTCCTGGGCAAAGCGCTGCACGGCAGGCGCGTCGGGCTCGCGGTACTCGACCGGCCACAGCGGCCAGCCCCAGACTGCGTTGTCCTCACGAAAGAAATGCTCCTGCAGGGCCTCGAACAACGCATGGCGGTGCAGCGCCTCGCCTCGTGCCGCGCGAAAGGCATCGAAAGCCTGCGCGCGGGCGCTGTTGCCCGACATATGGCGGCCGCGGAAATGCGCGAACAGCATTTCCAGCACCTGCTTCTTGGCTTCGGCCACGCCGACATAGTCGACCATCTCGGTGCCGCGCAGCCGCTTCAGCCTGGCCTGGAACGGCGCGCTGCGCACGAGGCTGCGAGCCGCTTCGCTCTCGCCGTAGTCCTCGGTCGCCTCGATGTCGAGATACAGCGTGTTCACGAACAACCGGCTCGACGGGCTGTACGGGCTCGCATGGGCCGGGTTGTGCGGGAACATCGCGTGCAGCGGGTTAACGCCGACCACGCTGGCCCCGTTCAGTCCCCACAGCTCGACCAGTGCCGTCAGGTCGCTGAAGTCGCCGATGCCCCAGTTGCGCTCCGAGCGCACGGCGTACAGCTGCGCCGCTGCACCCCAGACGCGCCCATCGTCGCCCAGTGCGGGCGGCACGTAGCACGCCTGCGGCGCGACGATGAGCAGGCACTCGCCGAGCACGGCATCGCCGTTGCTCACGCTCAGCCGGTGATAGCCCTCGGTCAGCGGTGCAGGCAGAGGAAGCTCGCAGGCGATGAACTTCGCTTCGCCCACGCTGCCACGCTCGATGGCCGCCAGTTCGGCGACACGGATCGTCGTCTCGCGACACTGCCCGCTGTTATCGGTCAGCCGCCAGATGAGCGAAGCTGCCTGCAGGTCCGCCGGCAGGCGCAGCGGGATGACCTCGCGCGCCTGCCCCGACACCCAGGCGGCAGGCAGCACACGCTGCCACGCGGCGGCTTCATGCGCGGCGATCGCTGCTTCGATCGCCGGTTCGTCGTGCGCGGCGACGTGCATCGCGCCGAGCAGGTCGACCAGCACCTGCGGCTCGATGTGGTGCACCTTCTGCCAGACGTCGGTGTACTCGAGGGCGATGCCCTTGAGCTGCGCCAGATGTTCGAGTCGCGTGGTCAAAGCAGCTCCAGTGACCAGCGTACGGACCACGGCGGCAGCTCGCCGTCGATTGCATGGCTGGCGTACAGCGTCACGCCCGGTGTGACCTCGGGCGCGGTGACGGCCCCGTCACCGAGATGGGCGAGCAGGTGCAGCGTACCGGCGTCGCCCACCGGCCAGCGCACCAGCAGCGAACCCGCGGGCGACAGTTCGAAGCTGCCGCTGCGTATCTGCGGCAGCAGCGGCACCAGGCGCTCGTGGCGGATCGACAGCAGCTCGCGGTAAAGCTCTCGCCAGCGCTGGTGCAACGGCTGCCCGATCTCGGCCCAGTTCAGCTTGCTGCGCGCGCAGGTCGCGGCGTCGTTCGGGTCGGGAATGCGGTCGCGCACCGCGGGGTCCGAAAAGCGCGCGAAGCGCCCGAACTCGTTGCGCCGGCCGTGCGTGACTGCCTGCGCCAGTTCGCCGGTGAAGTCGCAGAAATACTGGAACGGACTGCTGGCGCCGAATTCCTCGCCCATGAACAGCATCGGCACCGCCGGCGCCAGCAACACGCAGGCGGTCAGCGCGCGCAGCGCGTCTTCCGGGGCCAGGTGAACCAGCCGCTCGCCGAAGGCGCGGTTGCCGACCTGGTCGTGCGTCTGCAGGAAATCGACGAATGCCAGCGGTGGCAGGTGCGTCGAGGCTTCGCCACGCAGTTCGCCATGCCGATACGGCGACGGGTCGCCCTGGTAGGCGAAGCCCTCGGCGAGCGTGCGACCGAGCAGCGCCAGCGGCCGCTGCGCGTAGTCAGCGTAGTAGCCGTCGGTCTCACCGGTCGCGATCACGTGAATCGCGTGGTGGATGTCGTCGTTCCACTGCGCCGTGGCCAGCGGTGCCCGGCCGTCGGGCTCGCGCGGCAGGTAGCACGACTGGTTCAGGTCGTTCTCAAGGATGAGGTGGAGGTGGCGGTCGCGCCCCGGCCCGTCCCGCACCGCGCGCGCCAGTTCCTCGACGATGTGCTGCTTCGAGTCGTCGGCGATGGCGTGGATCGCATCCAGGCGCAGACCGTCGAGCTGATATTCGTCCAGCCAGTACAGCGCGTTGTGGATGAAGAAATCGCGCACCGTTCGGTTGTCGTCGCCGTCGAAGTTGACTGCCGCGCCCCACGGTGTCTGGTGCCGGGGATTGAAGAACTGCGGCGCGTAAACGTGCAGGTAATTTCCGTCGGGACCGAAGTGGTTGTAGACGACGTCGAGCAGAACCATCAGCCCGCGCTTGTGCGCGGCGTCGATCAGCCGCTTGAAGTCCTCGGGAGTGCCATAGCTCGCCTGCGGCGCGAACAGCAGTACGCCGTCGTAGCCCCAGCCGCGGCTGCCCGAAAACGACGCCACCGGCATCAGTTCGAGCGCGGTGACGCCGAGCGCGACGAGGTCATCGAGCCGCTCGACCGCGGCGGCGAAAGTGCCCTCCGCGGTGAAGGTGCCGACGTGCATTTCGTAGACGACCGCTTCGTGCCATGGCCGGCCTCGCCAGTCGGCCGCCTGCCATTCGTAGGCGCGTGGATCGACCAGACGGCTTGCACCATGCACGCCGTCCGGATTGCTGCGCGAGGCCGGATCGGGCACCAGCGGCTTGCCGTCGACGTGGAAGGCATAGTGCGTCGACTCGTCTGCGGCCTCGACCGTAGCCTCGTGCCAGCCGTTCCCGCTCGCCTGCATCGTGACGTGGCCCGGCCGCGGCCCGCCGACCAGCACGACGTCGACCTGGTGCGCGGCCGGAGCCCACAGCCGGAAGCGGGCGCCGCCGCCCTTCGTGAATTCGGCGCCAAACGGCATGTGATGCACGCGTCTCATGATCGGTTGCATTCCTTTGGGGTTACGGCCGCGCGCAAGGCGATGGCCGGCACCGGCGTCACGCCGGCAGTTTCAGGTGCAGCAGCAGCGCCAGCGAACGCCCCTGCGCGTGATAGCTCGCGCCGGGCTCGAATGCGCCGTCCGGCTGCAGCCCCTGCTCGTGGCAGGTGTCGACGAGCACCATCCACGAGCCGGAACCGAGCTGCTGCGGCAGCTGGAATTCGACCGCCTCCGCTCCGGCGTTGAACAGCAGCAGGAAGTTGTCGTCGGTGAGCCGCTGGCCGCGCCGGTCGGTCTCCGTCAGCGCCTCGCCCGCCAGATAGACGCCGAGCGCGCGCGCGTGCTCGTGGTCCCATTCCTCAGCGGTCATTTCCGAGCCGTCGGGCTTGAACCAGCTGATGTCCTTGACATCGGCCCCATGAAGCGCGCGGCCCTGGAAGAAATCGCGGCGGCGGAACGCCGGATGATCGCGACGGATCTCGATCATCCGCCGGACGAACGCCAGGAGCGCTCTTCCGTTGCCGTCGAAAGACCAGTCGAGCCAGCTCGTTTCGTTGTCCTGGCAGTAGGCGTTGTTGTTGCCGTTCTGCGTGCGGCCCAACTCGTCGCCGGCGGTAATCATCGGTATGCCCTGCGACAGCAGCAGCGTGGCAAGGAAATTGCGCTTCTGCCGCTCGCGCAGGGTGACGATGGCCTCGTCGTCGGTCGGACCTTCGACACCGTGATTCCACGACAGGTTGTGGCTGTGGCCGTCGCGATTGTCCTCGCCGTTGGCCTCGTTGTGCTTGTCGTTGTAGGAAACGACGTCGTGCAGCGTGAAGCCGTCGTGGGCGGTCACGAAATTGACGCTGGCGTAAGGGCGGCGACTCGAGCGGTTGTACAGATCGCTCGAGCCGGTCAGCCGCTGCGCGAACTCGCCGATCAGGCCGCCGTCGCCTTTCCAGTACGCGCGCATCGTGTCGCGGTACTTGTCGTTCCATTCGGCCCAGCCGACCGGAAAATTACCGACCTGGTAGCCGCCGGCACCCAGATCCCAGGGTTCTGCGATCAGCTTGACGCGTGACAGCGTCGGGTCCTGGCGCAGGATGTCGAAGAACGCGCCGAGCCGGTCGACCGCGTGCAGTTCGCGCGCCAGTGCCGAAGCCAGGTCGAAGCGGAAGCCGTCGACATGCATGTCGGTGACCCAGTAGCGCAGCGAATCCATGATCATCTGCAACACGCGCGGGTGCTGCAGGTTGAGCGTGTTGCCGCAGCCGGTGAAGTCTTCGTAGTAGCGCGGGTTCTCGGCCACCAGCCGGTAGTAGCTCGCGTTGTCGATGCCGCGGAAGCTGAGCGTCGGGCCCAGCTGGTTGCCCTCGGCAGTGTGGTTGTAGACGACGTCGAGCAGCACCTCGATGCCGGCCGAGTGCAACGTGCGCACCATCGTCTTGAATTCGTTGACCTTGCCCGAGGCCGAGTAACGCGCTTCCGTCGCGAAGAAGCCGATCGTGTTGTAGCCCCAGTAGTTGCGCATGCCGCGATCGACCAGGTAACGGTCGTCGAGGAAGGCGTGCACCGGCATCAGTTCGACGGAGGTGATCCCGAGCTCACGCAGATGATCGATCGCCCCTGCGGCAGCAAGCCCTGCAAACGTGCCGCGTAGCGCCTCGGGAACATCAGGGTGTCGCTGCGTGAAGCCGCGCACGTGCAGTTCGTAGATCACCGTTTCGTGCCACGGGACATCGGGCGGCGCGTCGTTGCCCCACGTAAAGGCCGGGTCGATCACCTTGCAGCGGGGCATGAACGGCGCGCTGTCACGCTCGTCGAAAGACAGGTCGCCTTCCGGATGACCGATCGTGTAGCCGAACAGCGCGTCGTCCCAGCGGACTTCGCCGACGATCGACCGCGCATAGGGATCGATCAGCAGCTTGTTCGCGTTGAAGCGGTGGCCCTGTTCGGGCCGGTAGGGTCCGTGGACGCGATAGCCGTACAGCTGTCCCGGGCGGGCCTCGGGCAGATAGCCGTGCCAGACCTGATCGGTGTATTCGGGCAATTCGATGCGCTGGACTTCGTTCTCCCCGCTTTCGTCGAACAGGCACAGTTCAACGCGCTCGGCGTGTTCCGAGAACAGCGCGAAGTTGACCCCTTCGCCGTCCCAGTGCGCGCCACGCGGGTACGGCCGTCCTGGCCAGACGGCGGTGATCGGGTTGCTCATTGCTTCCTCTGCAGCACCGGGACGGCGCCGCCTTATTGTTCTGCGGACTGAGATCCTAGCCGCACTGCAACGTGAGCCGATGAGGCTTGCGCCGTACGCAAGGACTCGTACGTGACGACCTCAACCGGCCGCCCGCAGCGTCGCCGGTCGCACCGCCATCGAATCGCGCTTGCGACGCCGGCAGTGCTCGAGGAATTCCCCGATGATCGGGCCGCTGTCAAGCAGGCTGCCGCCCGCCTGAGCGTGAAACTCCGGGTGCCACTGTACGCCCATCACGAAACTCGAACCGGTCCAGCGCACGGACTCGATGACGTCATCAGCCGGCGAGCGTGCCTCGATGGCCAGTCCGTTGCCCAGTCGCTTGATGCCTTGGTGATGAATGCTGTTGACGCACAGGCGGGCGCCTTCCCCGTACAGCTGCGCCAGCGTACTGCCCGGTTCGAAGGCGAGTTCGTGATGCAGTTCGTCATATTTGGACGGGTCGAAATGCCCGATCGTATTCGGGACGTCGGTCGGGATGTCCTGATACAAGGTGCCGTTGAAGGCGACGTTGACCAGCTGCATGCCACGGCAGATGCCCAGCACCGGCTTCTGCTGGAACACGAAAGCCCACAGCAGCTCGATCTCGTACATGTCGCGGACACGATCACCGCGCCAGGCCGGATCGCGCGGCTCCTCGCCGTAGGTGGTCGGGCTGAGATCGGCGCCGCCCTGCAAAACCAGACCGTCGAGCGCCTCGACGTAATCGCGGATCGACACGGCCGAACGCTGGACCGATGCGTCTTTGGCCAGCGTCGGCACCATGAACACAAGCGCACCGTGCGCCATGATCCAGTGCGCTACCGACGCCTCGAGGTATTGCAGCGACTTGTTGCGGAAGCCGATGGCACGCGCCCCTTCGGGGTGCAGGATGCGTGCCGACACGCCGATGCGCAGCGGTGCGCCTGCCGGGCGCACCGGCGGCGCGACCGCGGGCGTGCCCCCCGGTGAAGGGGCCACCGCGGTCAACGTGACGGTCGCCGGCCGCGCGGCGGCCGCCGCCGGAGTCGGCGCGGCGGGTTCGTCCACTAGAGTTGTCCGCTCCAGAGCAGGCTCGTCTGCCACATGAGGTCGGCAAGCGAATCGCTGCGCCGGAAGTGGTCGCGCATCCACGCTGCGTCATTGGCACGGCCTGCGGCCCATTCTCCGATCTGGCGCAGCGCCGCGACCGAGCGCAGTTCTTCGGCGTGCACCGACACCAGTTCGACGGTTTCGACGATGTCCTCGTGAATCGGCCGGTGCACGTGGGAGGCCGGATCGATCATCAGGCCCTCGAGGCCGAAGCGGCAGGCCTGGAAGCGGTTGTACGTGTAGGTGAGATACATGTCCTCGTGCACGGTGACCGGGCGCTCGATCAGCAGATAGCGCGCCAGCGCCTGCACGTAGGCAGCGAGCGCAGCGGCTTTCTCGACAGTCAGTGGCGTATCGAACACCCGTACTTCTATCGTGCCGTACTCGGGCTTCGGCCGGATGTCCCAATAGAAATCCTTCATGCTCTCGACCACCTTGGCCGCGCGCATTTTTTCGAAGTAGGCGACGAACGCCTCCCAGCGGTCGAGCACCGGCGCCCGGCCCGAAAGCGGGAACGCGTAAACCGCGTTCAGCCGCGATGAATCGAACGCGGTGTCGGTGCCCTGGTGGTACGGCGACGAGGCGGCCAGCGCGATGAAGTGCGGGATGTAGCGGCTCATCGCATGCGTGAGGTACATCGCCGTGTCGCCGTCCGGGCAGCCGATGTGCACGTGCTGGCCGAAGATCGTGAACTGCTTGGCGAGGTAACCGTACAGCGTCGACAGTTGCCGGAAGCGCGGCCGGTCGAAGATCTGCCTGTCGCTCCAGTGCATGAACGGGTGCGCGCCGCCGCCCGCCACCAGCAGGTTGAGCCGCTTGGCGGCCGCGATCACCGCATCGCGGATCTGCTGCAATTCGTCCAGCGCCGTTTCGTAGCCCTCGTGGATGCCGGTGCTGATCTCGACCATGCTCTCGGTGATCTCGGGCTTGATGTCGCCCGGATGCCCGGCACGCTCGACCAGGCGGATCAGGTCGTCGGCGCCGCGCGTCAGGTCGCAGTCGCGCCCGTTGAGGATCTGCAACTCGAGCTCGATGCCCATCGTCAGCGCCTTCGAGGCGCCGAACGTCATGTCGCTCATCGCGACACCTTCGCCCTTGCCCTTGGCCACGGGTTCGCCAGCGCTCATCGCACGTCCTCCGCCGCCTCACCCGCCCGGCGCAGCGCGAGGTCGGTCGCCAGCGGGCCGGCGAAAGCGAGCACGGTGATCGCCAGGAACATCGCCGAGCCGATCTCTGCCGCCAGCGGCGGCGAATTCAGCAGCAGTTCGTTAAGCATCAGCAGCGCCAGACCGGACATCGGCATCAGCCCCAGGCTGACCAGCGAGGCCTTGCGCAAGGTCAGGCTGCTGGCGTTCGCCAGCACCATGATCGGCAGCGCCTTGCCCAGCAGGCGCGCAATGACGAAGACCAGCGCCAACGGCGCGGCGGCGGTCCAGCCGCGGAATTCGAGGCTGGCACCGGCCAGCGCGAACAGCAGCACGATGAACAGCATCGCCGTCTCGCCGAATCGCAGCGAAACGAAGTGTCGTTCTCGGTCGAACAGCCGCCCAAGTACGCCAAGCAGCAGCAGCGCCAGCGGGACCGACAGCTTGAGAACCGTGGCGGCGGCGACCGTCAGCAGCACCAGAGACACAGTCGCCGAGAACTGGAACGCCGGCCGCCGGCCGAAGAGGCGCAGCACACTCAGCATGACCAGCGCAATGACGGCGGCCAGCAGCAGGGAGCCTCCGATCAGGTACAGCGGATGCAGGATCATCGTGGTCAGCGGCTCCGCCTTCTCGTAGTGCAGCCAGCCGATGATCAGCGCCAGACCGACCACCGCGTAGGTGGTATTCAGCGCGGTGAACAGCATCACGCGCTCGGTGACCTGGCCCTGGGCGCGGAGGTCCTTCACGACGGTCATCACCACCGCCGGCGCAGTGGCCACCGCCAGCAGCGCCGCCGCCGCCGCGGTGATCGGCCGGATGCCGAACAAGGTCATTGCCAGATAGACCAGCACGAAGGTCAGCGCGGCCTCGAGAATGCTCGCCGCGAGCAGCGACGGGTTGCGCCGCAGCCAGCTGAGGTCGACCCGCTGGCCGAGCTCGAACAGCAACATGCCGACCGCGATGTCGACGAAGATGCGCAGCTGTGAAACCGTCCCGGCGTCGATCACGCCGCCGATACCCGGGCCGAGCAGGGCGCCGACCGCCAGGTAGCCGATCACCCGGGACGAGTGAAGAAAGCGACGCACGACCTCGCCGGCCAGGATCGCCGCCAGAAGCAGCACGGCGATCCAGCCCAGCGGCGTCGGCGCGATCGGCCACGCAGGGAGAAATTGAAGCGAGTCCATGAAGACGCTGCCGTTGTCTGGTTCTTTTCCGGGGGATGTCGCCGATTCCGGGCCGCTTGCCGCCGCCCGCGGCCCGTAGCGTGCCGACCCGCAGCGCGGTGGACACGACGAAGCTTCATTCTAAGGCCTGCGTCGTTGGGATCGTCGGCTTCGTCTTCGTCCGTGCCGCGTGCGCAAACCGCAAGCAACGCTTCGATCGAGCAGCCGGCTGTGCGACAGGCGCACGCAGTCGATTGCCCGGGACTGGAATTGACCTGCCGCATGTCCCGCAGGCGTCGGGGCGGAACCTTTCCGGGCATGCCATGACGTATCTGGAAGAAAGGTGGTCTCAGGGAGAGCGGAAGGATGTCGAAGTTCGTTTGGATGGGCGCGCTCGTCATGG
>JAHEDN010000082.1 GCA_024641225.1 Burkholderiales bacterium
TCCAGCCCACCGTGCGCGCCAACGCGAAGATCGCGGTGAAGAGCGGAACCGGAATGCCGATCGCCTTCTGCACGATTCCCGAGTAGTAGTCGACGTTCGGGTACAGCTTGCGGCTGACGAAGTAATCGTCCTCGAGCGCGATTTTCTCCAGCGCCATCGCCAGCTTGAACAGCGGGTCGTCGTGCAGGCCCAGCGCTTCGAGCACTTCGTGGCAGGTCTCGCGCATCAGCTTGGCGCGCGGGTCGTAGTTCTTGTAGACGCGGTGGCCGAAGCCCATCAGCTTCACCGTGCTGTTCTTGTCCTTGACCTTCGTGATGAACTCGCCGACCTTGGCTACGCCGCCGTTCCTCTGGATGTCGTACAGCATGTTCAGGCAGGCCTCGTTGGCGCCACCGTGCGCCGGGCCCCACAGGCAGGCCACGCCGGCCGCGATCGCCGCGAACGGGTTGGTGCCTGACGAAGCGCACAGGCGCACCGTCGAGGTCGAGGCGTTCTGTTCGTGGTCGGCGTGCAGGATGAAGATGCGGTCCATCGCCCGCACGAGGACATCGTTGGGCTTGTAGTCCTCGCAAGGCGTGGCGAACATCATGCGCATGAAGTTGCCGGCGTAGGAGAGCTCGTTGCGCGGATAGATGTACGGCTGGCCGATCGTGTACTTGTAGGCCATCGACACCAGCGTCGGCATCTTGGCGATCAGCCGGATTGCCGAGACCTCGCGCTGGTGAGGGTCGTTAAGGTTCATCGAATCCGGATAGAACGCCGACAGGGCACCGACCAGGCCGGTCATCACCGCCATCGGGTGCGCGTCGCGACGGAACCCGCGCAGGAAGAACTGCATCTGCTCGTTGACCATCGTGTGATGGGTCACGATTTTGACGAACTCGCTGCGCTGCTTCTCGTTCGGCAGCTCGCCGTAGAGCAGCAGATAGCAGGTTTCGAGATAGTCGCACTGCGTGGCCAGTTGCTCGATCGGATAGCCGCGGTACAACAGTTCGCCCTTGTCTCCGTCGATGTAGGTGATCGTCGAATTGCACGACGCCGTCGACAGGAAACCGGGGTCGTAGGTGAACTTGCCGGTCTTGCCGTACAGCGCACGGATATCGATCACGTCCGGTCCGATCGTTCCCTTGTACAGCGGCAGCTCGAGAGAGGGCGAGCCGTCGGAGAACGAAAGCGTTGCCTTGCCGTCAGCGGGGGTCAGCGTCATGTCTTAGCTCCTTGCTTCCTGTATGCAGGTTCGATGGACACTCAAGCCGAACGCAGCCTGGCAAGCAACGCGCGCACATCGGCGCTGTCCAGTGGGGGCTCAGGCTCGGTGCGGGCGAGCAGCAGGTCGAGCAGCTCGTTGTCGGGCAATTCAAGCAGCTTCAACAGTGCCCGGTTCTGCGCTGCATCAAGAGTCCTGCCGTGGCGGTCGAGAAAGCGGCCGATCAGAAGGTCGTTTTCCAACAGACCGCGCCGGGCGCGCCAGCGCAACCGGCGCAACTCGACCGGCTCGGGGGCCGCCGAGCCGCCATCTGCGGAACGATCGGGGCCAGCCATCGCACCCTGCCTCGCCCCGGGCGGCACCTAGACGGCGCGCCGGACCATCAGTTCCTTGATCTTGCCGATGGCCCGCGTCGGATTCAGGCCCTTCGGGCAGACGTCGACACAGTTCATGATGGTGTGGCACCGGAACAGCCGGTACGGGTCCATCAGGTTGTCGAGGCGCTCGCCGGTGGCCTGGTCGCGGCTGTCGGCGATGAAGCGGTAGGCCTGCAGCAGGCCTGCCGGACCGACGAACTTGTCCGGATTCCACCAGAAGCTCGGGCAGCTCGTCGAGCAGCAGGCGCACAGGACGCACTCGTACAGGCCGTCGAGCTCCTCCCGCTCCTCGGGCGACTGCAGCCGCTCCTTCTCGGGCGGCGGCGTGTCGTTGATCAGGAACGGCCTGATCGAGTGGTACTGGTTGAAGAAGTGCGTCATGTCGACGATCAGGTCGCGGATCACCGGCAATCCGGGCAGCGGCTTCAGGACGATCGGCTCCTTCAGCTCGCGCAGGTTGGTGATGCACGCCAGACCGTTCTTGCCGTTGATGTTCATCGCATCCGAACCGCACACGCCCTCGCGGCAGGAACGGCGAAACGCAACGCCGTCGTCGACCTGGCTCTTGATGCGCATCAGCGCATCGAGAAGCATCTTGTCGGTGGATGCCAGCTGCACCTCCAGGCTCTGCATGTACGGCTTGGCGTCCTTGTCCGGGTCGTAGCGGTAGATCTGGAACCGGACGATGCGGCCCGCGGTTGCGGCCAACGCGGTGTTCTCTTTGTCGTTCGTGGCGGTCATGGCAGTGTGCGGCGTCAGAACGTGCGTTTCTTGGGCTCGAAGGTCTCGACCGAAACCGGCTTCATGTTGACCGGCTTGTAGGCAAGCCGGCTGCCCTCCGAATACCACAGGGTGTGCTTCAGCCAGCGGGCGTCGTCGCGCTCCGGATGATCGTCGCGGGCGTGTGCGCCGCGGCTTTCGGTGCGCGCCTCGGCCGAGACGATGGTCGCCTTGGCCGTCTCGATCAAGTTGTCGAGTTCGAGCGCCTCGATACGGGCGGTGTTGAAGACCTTCGACTTGTCGAGGATCGCGACCCGCTTGCGCCGCTCGTCCAGCTCGGCGATCTTCCGCGCGCCGTCGCCGAGCAGGCTGCCGGTGCGGAACACGCCGCAGTGCTTCTGCATCGTGCGACGGATCTCATCGGCGACATCCTGCGTGCGCTCGCCCTCGGCGCGCGCGTCGAGGGCGGCCAACCGTGCCATCGTCGCCTCGCCGGCACCCGCCGGCAGCGGCTTGTTCTCGCGCGGCTCGCTGCGCAGCGACTCGACGATGTGGTTGCCGGCCGAACGGCCGAAGACCACCAGGTCGAGCAGCGAATTCGTGCCGAGCCGGTTGGCCCCGTGCACGCTGACGCACGAGCACTCGCCGATCGCATACAGGCCCCCGACTACCGCATTCGGCTCGCCGCCCTTCGGTGCGACCGCCTGGCCGTGATAGTTGGCCGGCACGCCGCCCATCTGGTAGTGAATCGTCGGCACCACCGGTATCGGCTCGCGGATCGGGTCGACGTTGGCGAACTTGATCGCGATCTCGCGGATCGACGGCAGCCGCTTCATGATCGTCTCGGCGCCGAGGTGATCGAGCTTCAGCAGCACGTGGTCCTTGTCGTGACCGCAGCCGCGCCCCTCCTTGATCTCCTGGTCCATGCTGCGCGAGACGAAGTCGCGCGGCGCCAGGTCCTTCAGCGTCGGCGCATAGCGCTCCATGAAGCGCTCGCCACGGTCATTGAGGAGGATGCCGCCCTCGCCGCGCACGCCCTCGGTGATCAGCACGCCGGCACCGGCCACGCCGGTCGGGTGGAACTGCCAGAACTCCATGTCCTCGAGCGGGATGCCGGCGCGCGCAGCCAGCCCCAGGCCGTCGCCGGTATTGATGTAAGCGTTGGTCGAGGCGGCGAAGATGCGGCCGGCGCCGCCGGTGGCCAGCACCGTCACCTTGCCCTCGAGGATCATGCATTCGCCGGTTTCCATCTCGAGCGCGACCACGCCGACGCAGGAGCCTTCGGCGTCCAGGATCAGGTCGAGCGCCATCCACTCAACGAAGAACTGCGTACGTGCAGCGACGTTGCGCTGGTACAGCGTGTGCAGCAGCGCGTGCCCGGTCCGGTCGGCGGCGGCGCAGGCGCGCGGCACCGGCTTCTCGCCAAAGTTGGCCGAGTGACCACCGAACGGGCGCTGGTAGATGGTGCCGTCCGGATTGCGGTCGAACGGCATGCCGAAGTGTTCGAGCTCGTACACCACCTTCGGCGCCTCGCGGCACATGAACTCGATCGCGTCCTGGTCGCCGAGATAGTCGGAGCCCTTGACCGTGTCGAACATGTGCCACAGCCACTGGTCCTCGGTCATGTTGCCGAGCGACGCGCCGATGCCGCCCTGCGCGGCGACCGTGTGCGAGCGGGTCGGAAACACCTTCGACAGCACGGCGACATTCAACCCGGCCTGCGCGAGCTGCAACGAGCAGCGCATGCCGGCGCCGCCGGCGCCGACGATCACCGCGTCGAATCGGCGGCGCGGCAACTTGGAAGAAGCGGTCATCGCTCAGACTCTCCAGAGGATCTGCACCGACCAGACGGCGCAGGCGGCAAGCCACACGATCGTCAGCACGTAGGCAAACATCCGAACCCCGGTGGGCTTGACGTAGTCCATGAAGATCTCGCGCATGCCGACCCAGACGTGATAGATCAACGCGAAGATCACGACCAGCGTCGCCGCCTTCATCCACAGCGGCGCGAACAGGCCGGCCCAGGCCTCGTAGCCCGATTCCAGCATCAAGATCGCATAGACGCCGACGACGACCGAGTAGGCGGCCATGAGGACCGCGGTGACCCGTTGCGCCAGCCAGTCGCGCAACCCGTAATGCGCGCCCACGACCAGGCGCTTGGGACCGATGTTGGCGGCCATCTACAGGACTCCGAACAGTTTGAGGCCCGCCAGCAGGGTGAGCGGCAGGCTGATCAGATACACCCACAAGGCGCTGCGCGCCGCGGCCTCCTTCTCTATGCCGATGTGCAGGTCGAGCAGCAGGTGCCGAATTCCCGTCACCAGATGGTGCAGCAGCGCCCAGCTGAGCCCCAGCAGCACCAGCTTGACGAAGCCGTTCGAGAAGACCTCGGCCAGCCTGGCGTAGCTCAGCTCCGACGTCAGGCTCAGGTCGAACAGCCACAGCAGGAACGGCAGCGCCAGGAACATGAACGCGCCGCTGAATCGATGCAGGAAGGACGCGAAGCCGCCGGCGGGCAGCCGGTAGCTGATGATCTGGGTGACGTGGATGTTCTTGAACTCCGGCCGCTTTTCTTGAAGTGTCTTGCTCATGGAGGTTCCAAGCCCAGGTGTCGGAGATATGCTGGCCCGCGCACAGCGGCGCGTATTTTCGCCGAATTCGTCGCGGCCGAACAATTCGACCACGATGACGACAGTGAAACGCTAGTAGAGTTCGTTGTGATAGTGGTGCTCGGTCGTGACGCAGAATCCGCGGCGTACCTCGACCGGCTGGTCACTGTAGGTGTAGGACACGCGATCCACCAGCAGCAGAGGCGAGCCCGGCGCGACGGCGAGCAGGCCAGCGACGTCTTCGCCTGCCGCAACTGCGCGGATGCGTTCCTCGGCGCGGATCATTCGCGTGCCGAATTCGGACTCGAAGAGACCATAAAGCGGACCCTGATATCCGGCCAGCCGGTCGGCGGTCAGGCCGCGGAAAAGCGCGGCAGGCAACCAGATGTCGTCAAGCACCAGCGGCATACCGCCGAGACTGAGCAGCCGTCGCAAGTAGACGACCGCGTCGCCGCCGCGCAGGTCAAGTTGCTGCGCGACGTCCGCCGGCGCCTTGATGCGCCGGCATTCGAGGAACGCGCTTTGCGACGGCACCAGCTCGCCGCGGTCGGGCACCAGCCGAAGAAATCGAAACTGCGCCCGCGGCTCCTGGTGAGTGGCGACGAAGGTGCCCTTGCCTTGCCGCCGTATCAGCAGGTTCTCGGCAGCCAGTTCGTCGATCGCCTTGCGCACGGTGCCCTGGCTCACCTGGAAACGGACCGCGAGCTCCATTTCGCTGGGGATCGGCGCGCCGGGCTTCCATTCGCCCTGCTGCAACCGCTGCACGAGCAGCGATTTGATCTGCTTGTACAACGGCAGGAACACCGCGTCGCGTGGGCGGTCGGTAGCCGTTGTACGGGCAGCGTCGGCAGACATTCGCAGCGCCTCTGAGCGCGAGACCATGCTCCCGCGCTGATCTTGTGTCTTATACAAGACCTATACTACGCCTCTTTCCTCTACGGCGGATCGACCTTCCCGCTGTGCTGACCGGTCGGCTTTGTGGCGTCGTCGCGTCCGCGTCCCCATGCTGGCGTGGTCCCCGGGGCTCGACCCGACCTTGATCAAGCTTTAACGCCAGACCCTGCGCTAGCCTGTCGTGTCTTTTTCCGGAGAAAACCATGACCAAGACCCCCGTACGTGTTGCTGTCACCGGCGCCGCCGGCCAAATCGGCTACTCGATCCTGTTCCGCATCGCCTCGGGGCAGATGCTTGGCAAGGACCAGCCCGTCATCCTGCAGCTTCTCGAAATTCCGGACGAGAAGGCGCAGAAGGCGCTCACGGGCGTGATGATGGAGCTCGACGACTGCGCGTTCCCGCTTCTGGCGGGTATGAGCGCCTACAGCGACCCGGCAGCAGCATTCAAGGACACCGAGATCGCGCTGCTGGTCGGCGCCCGTCCGCGCGGCCCCGGCATGGAGCGCAAGGACCTGCTGGCGGCTAACGCACAGATCTTCACCGCGCAGGGCAAGGCGCTCGATGCCGCGGCCAGCCGAAACGTGAAGGTGCTGGTGGTCGGCAATCCGGCCAACACCAACGCGTACATCGCCATGAAGTCGGCACCGTCGCTGCCGAAGAGCGCATTCACGGCGATGATGCGGCTCGACCACAACCGCGCCCTTTCGCAGCTGGCAGCGCGCACCGGCAAGCCGGTCGACTCGATCGAGAAGCTGGTCGTGTGGGGCAACCACTCGCCGACGATGTACCCGGACATCCGTTTCGCCAAGGTCGGCGGCCAGGCCGCGGCGGCGCTGATCAACGACCAGGCCTGGTACCGCGACACATATATTCCGACCGTCGGCAAGCGCGGCGCGGCGATCATTGCGGCGCGCGGTCTTTCGTCGGCCGCCTCTGCGGCCAACGCCGCCATCGATCATGTCAGCGACTGGGTCCATGGCACCGGTGGCCGCTGGATCACGATGGGCATCCCTTCGGATGGCAGCTACGGCATCCCGGAGGAAATCGTCTACGGCTTCCCCGTGACCTGCGCCGGCGGCAAGTACGAAATGATCAAGGGGCTCGAGATCGACGACTGGTCGCGCGGCAAGATGGACGCGACGCTTAAGGAACTGCTCGAGGAGCGCGACGGCGTCAAGCACCTGCTGGGCTAGGCGCCCCGGCACGGTGGACAAGGCCACGCCGGAGGCGACCGGCGCGCTGTCGGTGGTCGCGCCGCGACCGCCGGCAGCGCTGCAGCCACAGCACGCGCTTTTTGGTGGCGACGCGCAGCCCTTCGTGCTGCCGGTGTGCGACCACTACGCCGGCAACGAGCGCTTCCTGCTCAAGGCGCTGGCCTACCAGGCGCAGATCGGCCCGGTTTTCGACATCACCGCCGACTGCGAGGACGGCGCACCGGTCGGGCGCGAGCGCGAGCACGCCCAGATGGTGGCCGCGGTGATCTCGTCGGCGGCCAACCGCTTCGGCCGCGTCGGCATCCGCATTCACGACATCAGCCACCTGCACTGGCAGAAGGACCTCGAGATCATCCTGCCGGCCGCCGGCACGCGCGTGGCCTATGTGACGCTGCCGAAGGTGCGCGGCCTGGCAACCGTCGAAGCGATGGCAGGCCGCGTCAACGCGTATGCCCCGCGCGGGCAGCGTATCCCGCTGCACGTGCTGATCGAAACGCACGGCGCGTTGCGGGAAATCGAAGGCATTGCCGCGCATCCGCAGGTGCAGTGCCTGTCGTTCGGGCTGATGGACTTCGTTTCCGCTCATCACGGCGCGATACCGGCCAGCGTGCTCAGCGGAGCCGGCCAGTTCGATCACCCGCTGGTGCACCGGGCCAAGGTCGAAATTGCCGCCGCAGCGCATGCACATCTGAAAGTGCCGTCGCACAACGTCTCGACGTCGCTGCGCGACCTGCAGCAGGTGGCTGCCGATGCCGAGCGCGCCGCGCGCGAGTTCGGCTACACGCGCATGTGGAGCGTGCATCCGGACCAGATCGCGCCGATCCTCAGCGGAATGCAGCCGACCCACGACGAGGTCGCGCGGGCAGCACGCATCCTGGTCGCCGCCGCGGACGCGCACTGGGGCCCGATCGAAGACGACGGCGTGCTTCACGATCGCGCCAGCTATCGGCTGTTCTGGACCCTGCTGCGGCGGGCCGGCGCGGCCGGCGTGCCGATCCCGGAGCCCGCGCGGTGGTGGTTCTTCGGCACCGGCTGACGCGATGCCCACCTCGACGGCGTGATGACCGGATCACTCCTGCCTCGGCGCTGCGCGGTCCTCTTGGCCGCGCCGCAATCGCAGCGCTGCCTGCGATTCCGGTCGATGATGTGCGCCCTGCTGCTGATGGCGTCGGCAAGCGGTGCCGTGATGGCGCAGCCGCCCGAACCCGCTGCAGTCGGCCGCGAGCGCCCGCTGACCAGTACCTGGCTGTGCGAGAACGAACGCAGCGTGCTGCTGAACGCGCATCCGTTGCGGCCGTCCGAGGAAGCCTGGCTCACTTATGCCGGCACCCGAGTGGCCGTCGAGCGCGTGCGCCGTTCTTCGGACCCCGCCTACGCCAGCGCCGACGGCAAGGTGACCTGGATCGAGCGGGGCGACGAGGCCATGCTGACCTTCGAGAGCCTGCTCGACCGGCCGGTCCTGTGCCAGCGCAAAGAGGCATTGCGGCGCTGACTCCATGAGGAGCAGGCGTGACGCGGCGGGACGCCCGCCAACCTGCGAGGACGGGCCGGCCGCGCCCGCCACGGAATTCTTTACGATGTCCTGATCCAAGCGAGGAAAAACAGATGAGACACAACCTTTTCGACTCCCAGCAGACGTTCGCCATCGGCAGGAAGTCCGGCCGCCTGTATTCGCTGCCGGCGCTGGAGAAGGCCGGGCTGGGCAAGATCTCGCGCCTGCCGGTGTCGATCCGCATCGTGCTGGAAAGCGTGCTGCGCAACTGCGACGGCAAGAAGGTCTCCGAAGCTCACGTACGAGAACTGGCCGGCTGGCAGCCGAACGCCGAAAGGCACGACGAGATTCCGTTCATCGTCGCCCGCGTCGTGCTGCAGGACTTCACCGGCGTGCCGCTGCTCGCCGACCTCGCGGCGATGCGCAGCGTCGCCGACCGGCAAGGCAAGGACCCG
>JAHEDN010000083.1:0-5212 GCA_024641225.1 Burkholderiales bacterium
GTGCCGGCGCGATGACCGCGAACTTCATCCAGCGGCCGGCTGGCGCAGCGCCGGCAGGCCGATGCCGGTCGCCTCGAAGCCGCCGTCGACGGCCAGCACCTGGCCATTGATGTACGCGGCTTGTGGGCTGCACAGGAAGCCGATCGCTGCGGCGATTTCCTCGGGCGTGCCGTAGCGCGCGAGCGGAATCGTGTCGTGGTAGCTGGCGCGGATCGCCGGCGTATGCACTGCCTTGGCCATCGCGGTGTCCACCGGCCCGGGCGCGATCGCGTTGACGCGGATGCCGAGGTTGCCGAGTTCGACCGCCTGCTGCTTGGTCAGCTGCATCAGCGCCGCCTTGCTGGTCCCGTAGGCCACGCGCAGCGTGCTGGCGCGCAGTCCGGAGATCGATGCGATGTTGACCACGCTGCCGCCGCCGGCCTTCAGCATGTGCGGCGCGCAGGCCAGCGTGCAGACGAACGGCCCGTCGAGGTTCACCGCCAGCACGCGCGCCCACTCCTCGTAGGTCGTTTCCAGCAGCGGCTTGAACACGGCGATGCCGGCGTTGTTGATCAGCGCGTCGATGCGTCCGAAGCGCGCCGCCACGCGTTCGATCGCCGGCCGCACCTGCGCCGGCAGCGCCACGTCGCAGACGATCGCCAGCACGCGCCGGGCATCGTCGAGGTCCTGCGCAGTCTGCGCCAGCGTCTCGCCGTCGATGTCGAGCAGCGCGACGCGATGGCCGTGATCGAGGAACCAGCGCGCGCTTGCCAGGCCGATGCCGCGCGCGCCGCCGGTGACGACGGCCACCGGCGCAGCTGTGTCGGTCGATGTCATGCCGGCAATCTACATCAGCCCCCTCCCATCGCGTATCGAAGCGAAGCGTCTGCCTCGGGCGGCCCGGCGATCCCGCCGTGTGCGATAACGGCGCCTTCGCGCCCGCCCGAACCATCGCCATGACGCCGCAACCCGACTCGCGCTACGCCGCCCTGCGTCTGCTGGTGGCGCTGGTGCTGATGACGGTCGGCGCCAGCGGCATGTACGTGGTCGCCGTCGTGCTGCCTGCCGTGCAGGCCGAGTTCGGCGTCGCCCGCGCTGACGCCTCGATGCCGTACACGTGGATGATGATCGGCTTCGGCATCGGCGGCATCCTGATGGGCAAGCTGGCCGACCGACACGGCGTCACCGTGCCGATCCTGATCAGCGCCGCCGGCCTCGGCCTCGGCTATGTCGCTGCAGGCGTGGCCGGCAACATCTGGCTGTTCTCGGTCGCGCATGGGCTGCTGATCGGCCTGCTCGGCAGTTCGGCCACCTTCGCTCCGCTGATTGCCGACACCACGCTGTGGTTCGTGCGCCGGCGCGGCATCGCCGTGGCGGTGTGCGCCAGCGGCAACTACCTCGCGGGCACGGTGTGGCCGCCGATCGTTCAGCACTTCGTCGAGACCGCCGGGTGGCGCGACACCTACCTCGGCCTCGGCGCGTTCAGCGCTGTCGTCATGCTGTCGCTCGCCCCGCTGCTGCGGCAGCGGCCGCCGCTGCCGATGCCGTCGGGCCGCGCGGCGGCGCTTGCTGCCGCAGAGTCCGAGGCCCGGCCGTTCGGCCTTTCGCCCACTGCGGCGACGGTGCTGCTGTGCGTCGCGGGGCTGGCCTGCTGCGTGGCGATGTCGATGCCGCAGGTCCACATCGTTGCCTACTGCGGCGACCTTGGCTACGGTGCGGCGCGCGGCGCAGAAATGCTGTCGCTGATGCTCGGTTTCGGCATCGCGAGCCGGCTGATCTCGGGCGTGATCTGCGATCGGATCGGCGGGCTGCGCACGTTGCTGCTCGGCTCCGCGCTGCAAGGCGTCGCGCTGCTGCTGTTCCTGCCGTTCGACGGGCTGGCCTCGCTGTACGTGGTCTCGGCGCTGTTCGGCCTGTTCCAGGGCGGCATCGTGCCGAGCTACGCGATCATCGTGCGCGAGCACTTCCCGCCGCGCGAGGCCGGCACGCGTACCGGAACCGTGCTGATGTTCACGCTGCTCGGCATGGCGCTCGGCGGCTGGTTGTCGGGCAAGGTCTTCGACCTCACCGGCTCCTACGACGCCGCCTTCGTCAACGGCATCGCCTGGAACCTGCTCAACCTCGCCATCGCGGGCACGCTGCTCTATCGCGCACGGCGCCGTGCCTACGCCTGAGCCCGCCTGCCGACCCGTTCACCGGCTGCCCGGCAACTTGCGCCACACGCTCGCCAGCCACGGCTGCTGCTCGCGCGGCAGTCCCGCGGGGCGGTAGTAGTGGTCGACTTCGGCGAAACCGGCCGCGGTCATGAAGCCGCGCCAGGTGTCGAGCGAGTGGAATGCGCCATAGCGTGCGCCGCTCCAGCCTTCCTCGTCGCTGCCGCGCGGGTTCGAGCAGAACAGCACGCCGCGCGGCTTCAGCGCCGCGGCCAGTTCGCTCAGCACGCGCGGCAGTTCCTGGGTGGGCACGTGGAACAGCGACGCATTGGCATAGATCCCGTCGAACGTCGTCTCCGGCAGGTCCAGACCGAGGAAGTCCTGCCGCCAGACCGGGCAGCCGCTGTATTGCCGTGCCATTTCGGCGAAGCGCGCCGAGCCTTCGAGCCCGATTGCCTGGTGGCCGCGCTCGGCAAAGGTCTTCAGGTCGCGACCCGGCCCGCAGCCGAAGTCGAGGATCACGAGCGGCGGCTCGCCCTCGATCGCGGCCAGCAGCGCCTCGATGTTCTGGCTGACGTCGTGCTCGCGCGTGCCGGCCCAGAAGTCCTCGGCGCGCTGCTCGTAATCGGCGAGCGTCCTGCCGCTGATCAGTTCGAGCTCGCGCGAGTTCAGCTTCATCGCTTGTCGGCGGTCACGTCCGGCGCAAGAGCGGACGCGCCGTAGCTGGCACGGTGTTCTCGTGCCGGCTACGGCGCGCCGGGTCCGCTGGCGCCGCGCCCGCCGCCTACGGAATCGGCCGCAGCTTCAGTTCCTCTGCGGACGCCTTGACGAAGCCGAAGCTGCCGTAGGCGTCCTGCGCCGCCGGCGTGGCGAGAAACGCCAGGTAGCGTTGTGCCGCGGCCTTGTGCGGACTATTGGTCAGCGCGCCGATCGCATACGACACCTCGTCGCGCAGGCTGTCCTCGGGCGGCAGCCTGACGCTGTCGACCTTGGCCCCGTCGCGCTTTGCTTCCATCGTCTCGGTCACCCAGACGATGCCGGTGTCGGACTTGCCGGCGAGGATCCGCTCGGGTGTCTCGCGGTGGTGCACCGCGGTGAACCAGTTGTTCGGCGTGGTCTGGCAGGAGGAGCACTCCTTGCCGCCGGAAATGTGCTCCCACAGCCCGTTGCGCTGCAGCACCTTCTTGCCGTAGAAGCGCATGATTCCTTCGCTGACCGGGTTCGGCATCGAGGTACGGATATCGGGGCGCGCCAGATCCTTGATGCCCTTGATGCCCTTCGGATTGCCGGCGGCGACCATCAGCTCCATCTCGTTGTGCAGATAGATGGCGTAGGTGTCCATCAGCCCGGCTTTCTTCAGCCGCTTGAGGTGGTCGAGGTTCACCGACGCGTACACGTCGGGCAGGCCCGGGTACTCCTTGCCCCCGTAGGCCCAGCCGCCGCCCTCGATGGCGTTCAGCAGCAGGCCCGGCGGCAGCGTGATCAGGCCGACGCTCGTTCCCGGTGACTGCTTCTGGAACGCCTTGACGACGTCATCCATCGCGAAGAACTGGTTGCCCGCCAGCCAGAGCACGACATCGGCTTCGCTGCGCATGCGTCCGAGCGCATCGGCGCCCTTCACGATGCGGCCGTCGGCGGTGTACAGCTTCAGGTCGTTGTCCTTGTTGGGCGGAATGGTCGCGAACTTGGCGGCGGCCTTCGGTGCTGCGGCGGCTGCCGGCGGCTCGCTGGTCGCGCAGCCCGCAACAAGGGTTGCGGCCAGTGCGCCGCCGACAAGCGTAGAAAAAATGCGCTGCATGGGTCTCTCCTCCTGAACTCCGAGCGTGTCTTATTCGGGAATGGCAAGGCGCTGCACCGCGGCTTGCGCGGCGCAGCGTGGGCGGTGAAACAGGTCCGCGATGCGATGAGGCCGGGCCATTACGGCCGGACGACGACCCAGCCCTGCTTCTGCTTTTCGATGATCTCGATGATGCCGCCCGGCACGTAGCCGATCTTCGGATGCATGTCTTTCTTCTCGAGCTTGTAGCCGCGCATCGTGTTCTCGCACATCAGGACGTCGGCGCCCGAGGCGAGCGTCTCGTCGACGCGGTTGGCAAGCGTGGAATCCGCCTTCAGCATGCCGGCGCCGAGGCCGAACACGACGAGCTCGATCTGGACGTTGTCCTTGCCGCGCTCCTTCTGGATGTTGCGGATGACGTTCAGCGCCTGGCCCCAGGTCTTCGGGTTGTCGTCGCTGACCTGGATGACGATGCCTTCCTTTTCTGCTGCTTGCGCAGTGACGGCCGGGGCAATGCCGAAAGCGAGAAGCGCGGCTGCGGCGACGACCTGAAAGATGCTGCGACGAATCATGATGTCTCCTGTTCTCGATAGGGGTACGGACAAACCGAGACGCGGAGCCACCTTTCCCCCGGCCTCTCCTGTCTATACCCGGCGTGCCGGGGAAATATTCCCGACCGATCGCCGAGGGTTCCGGGAATAAGATGCCGCCGCGGGCGGTCTTTACTGGAGGAAAGGGTGGCGGAAGACGAGAGGTGCCGGCGCTTCGAGCGGCTGATCGTCCCGCACCTCGATGCCGCCTACGACCTCGCCAGGTGGTTGACGCGGGACCCGGTGGCGGCCGAAGAAATCGTGCAGGAGGCTTACTTGCGCGCTTTTCGTTTCTTCGACTCGTTCCACGGCGAGGAAGGGCGCGCGTGGGTGCTGGCGATCGTGCGCAACACCTGTTTTTCGACGCTCGACAAGGAGCCGCCGGCGAGCCGGTTCGAGACGTTCGACGAGATCGCGCACAGCGGCGCCTTCGACCCGATGCCCAGTGCGGAGGACGCGGCGCTGGCGCGCGAGTCGACCGCGCAGGTACGCGACGCCGTCGCCGCGCTGCCGCTGGAGTTTCGCGAGACCGTCGTGCTGCGCGAGCTGCACGGCTTGTCGTACAAGGAAATCGCCGCCGTCACCGACGCGCCGATCGGCACTGTGATGTCGCGCCTGGCGCGCGGCCGCCTGCTGCTCGCCAGAGCCCTGGGCGGACGGCCGGACAAGGAGTAGGCAATGGATTGCGCAAGGACGCGCCAGCTGGCGCAAGC
>JAHEDN010000083.1:5222-8966 GCA_024641225.1 Burkholderiales bacterium
CTGGCCACCTGCGGCGACTGTCGTGCGCACCACGAGGCGTTGCGGCGGGTGTGCGCGGCGGTGAGCTCGAACATCGGCTTCGAGCCGGTGCCGGCCGAATTGCGCCGGCGCATCACGCAAAGGGTCTGTGCGCAGGCGCACTGCGAACCGGCGTGGTGGCGGCGTCCGGCCGCGTGGCTGGCCGTGCCGGCGGCGCTTCTTCTGGCATTCGCGACGCTTTTTGCGGCGCTCAGTTATCAGCAGCTGGCCGGCACGGGCGAAGAGAGGATCGTTTATCACATCAACGAGAGCACCAATCCGGCCACCGCGCTGCGCAACCTCGCCAATCACATCGAGAGCAACCCCGACCTGAAAGCGGTGGTGGTGGCACACAACAAGGGCGTCGATTTCCTGCTTGCCGGCGCGCGCGACGCCGAAAGCGGCGAACTGTTCGAAAGCAGCGTTGCGCAGCTGCGCGCGCGCGGCGTCGACTTTCGCGTCTGCGGCAACACGCTGGCGCGGCGCGCCATCGATCCGAAGCAGATCATTCCCGAAGCGAGGCTCGTGCCCTCGGGCATTGCCGAGATCGGCCGCCTGCAGACCAGGGAGCACTACGCCTACATGCGGCTCTGACCGCCGCGCAGTCGGCAAGGCGCGGTCTTCGCGCCCCGACTCATCGAAGGGCCACTGGCAGCGGCGCGATCCGCTGCTGCAAAGCGGCTAAAGTCTCCCCCTGCCTGCGGCGGCCCCCGTCGCGAATGCCCTCGGAGACCGCGCTTGAGCAACCTGCAGCAACGACTGGACGCCCTGCCCCCGGCGGTGCTCGGGGGAATTCTGCGCGGCATCGAGAAGGAAGGGCTGCGTGTGCAGCCCGACGGCATGCTGGCCGACACGCCGCACCCGCACGGGCTCGGTTCCGCACTCACGCATCCCAACATCACGACCGACTTCAGCGAAGCGCAACTGGAGCTGATCACCGGCGCTCACCATTCGGTCGAGGCGCTGCTGCAGGAACTCACCGAACTGCACCAGTTCGTCTACCGCAACATCGGCGACGAACTGATCTGGTGCGCGAGCATGCCATGCAAGCTGCCCTCGGACGAGCGGATTCCGCTCGGCCGCTACGGCCACTCGAACATGGGCCGGATGAAGACCGTTTACCGGCAGGGCCTGTCGCACCGCTACGGGCGGCGCATGCAGACCATCTCCGGCATCCACTACAACTTCTCGCTGCCGGCCGAAGCCTGGCCGCTGCTGCAGGACGTGGCCGGCGCCGGCGGGCCGGTTGACCGGTTCCAGGACGCGGGCTACTTCGCGTTGATCCGCAACTTTCGCCGCCATTCGTGGCTGCTGATGCTGCTGATCGGCGCCTCGCCGGCGGTGTGCGGGACCTTCGTCAGCGGCCACAGCCACGGGCTTTGCGGCTGGGACACCGGCAGCTACTTCGCGCCCTACGGCACCTCGCTGCGCATGGGCCGCCTCGGCTACCAGAGCGACGCGCAGGCCGCGCTCGCGGTGAGCTTCAACTGCCTCGGTAGCTACGCGCAGACGCTGCACCGTGCGTTGACCGAGACCTATCCCGCCTACGAAGCGATCGGGCTGCGCGACGGCGATCTGTACAAGCAGCTCGCCACCACGCTGCTGCAGATCGAAAACGAGTTCTACGGCACGATCCGACCCAAGCGCCGCATTCATCCCGGCGAGCGGCCGCTGCGCGCACTCGGCCTGCGCGGCGTCGAGTACGTCGAGGTGCGACTGGTCGACATCAATCCCTTCGAGCCGGTGGGGATCGGGCTGCAGCAGATGCGCCTGCTCGACATCTTCCTGCTGCACTGCCTGCTTTCGGACAGCCCGCCCGATTCGCCGCAGGAAATCGCCGCCATGGCGCGCAACCAGCGCCGCATCGCCGAGCGCGGTCGCGACCCGCAGCTGCGCCTGCATCGCACCGCCGAGCTCGTTCCCGTCGAGGCCTCGCAATCCGCGGCGGCCGCGGGCGGCGCGCAGCCCACCGCAGAGCTCTCCGCCGACCTCGCGCTGACCGATCTCACGCCCGCCGACATGACGCCGGCGGAATGGGGCGCGCGACTGCTGCGTGAATGCGAGCCGATTGCCGCCGCGCTGGACCGCGCTCAGGCGGGCGGCTGCAGCGCCTATCGCGATGCGCTCGCCGCCGCGAGAGCGGCACTCGAGAACTTTGACGTGTTGCCGTCGACGCGCGTGCTGCTCGAAACGGACCTGAGGCATGGCAAGTCGTTCCCGGCCTTTGCACTGACGCAGTCGGCACGACACCGTAGTGATCTGCTGGCCAGTCCGCTGGCGCCCGAGGCTGCGGCGCGCTACGCGCAACAGGCCGCCGAATCACACCGCGCCCAGCGCAAAACCGAGGCGGCCGACGACGTGCCCTTCGAGACGTTCCGCCAGCGGTACCTGACGCAGGACCTGATGGCCGGAGAGCATTTCAAGTCGGCCTGCTGAGCCGCGCCGCCGCGGCGGACCGCTGGGCACCGCTATTCGAGCGGTTCGGTCCCGGTCTCGGTCTCGGTCTGCGCCTCGTTGTCGCGCCGCGCGTCGGCCGCTTTCTGCCGCCGCTTAAGGACGCTGGCGGGCAGTCGCGCGCTGATCAGGCGCGCGACCTCCTCGGCCGCCTGCGCTGTCACCCGGCCCGATTCGCGCTGCGTCTGCAGGTTGTCGAGCAGGTTGAGCAGCTGCTCCTTGCTGAGCGCCGCGAGTTTTTCGTCGGTCCAGCTCATCTGGCTGGGGGGCTGGAACACCTTGGTGATGGACTGGCTGCCTTTGCGCATCGATCCTCCTGTTCTGCAAGTGAGGCTTCAACGCACAGGCCCCGGATCCCCGAGTATGGGCCCTAACGCCGCCACGCGCAGGCAGAGGCCGTATCCTCGCTGCTTCAACCCGCGCACCGACCGCCGCCGTGAAAGCCAGAGCCCACGCCGAAATCACCTTGCTGATGGATGCGCTCGCGTTCTCGGCCCACAAGCATCGCAACCAGCGGCGCAAGGACGTCGATGCCTCACCGTACATCAACCATCCGATCGCGCTCGCCCGCGTGCTGGCTGTCGAAGGCGGCATCACCGACCACAAGACGCTGGCCGCCGCGATCCTGCACGACACGCTCGAGGACACCGAGACCACCTACGAGGAGCTCAAGGAGAAATTCGGCCGTCTGATCGCGCAGGCGGTGCGCGAGGTCACCGACGACAAGACGCTGTCGAAGGCTGACCGCAAGCGGCTGCAGATCGAGCACGCGAAGCACCTGTCGCGCCGCGCGCGGCTGGTCAAGCTGGCCGACAAGACCTGCAATGTGCGCGACATGGCCTCACACCCGCCGCACGGGTGGCCGCTCGAACGGCGCCGCGAGTACTACGACTGGGCGAAGAAGGTCGTCGACCAGATCCGCGGCACCCATGCCCACCTGGAAGCGGCGTTCGACGAGGCCTTTGCTGCGCGGCCATGACGCAGCGGCGGGGCCATCGCGGCCGGCGCCGTGTTCAGCGCGCTTCCTCTTTTCTAGGCCGGACCAGCTGATCGCGAAGCGCGTCGAGCGTTCGCGCCGGCAGGCGGCAAGCGCCGTGCCTGCAGAGGTAGGCCTGGCCGGCAACGCGTTTCGTGAGCAGCGGCAGCGCACCGGGCGGGCCGCTCACGAAGGTGACCAGCGGTGCGAATTCGGCGCGCGCGATGTCCAGCGCGCCGGCCGGCGCCGGCAGTGCCAGGTGCGCGCCGTGCTCGTTCAGCAGCTGCGCCAGCAGC
>JAHEDN010000084.1 GCA_024641225.1 Burkholderiales bacterium
CACGATCAGCCCGCCGAGGTCGCGCAGGCGCAGCTGCCGCGCCGCTTCGTCGGCAGCCTCGATGTTCGTGCGGGTGGCGGTCTCCTCGATGTCGGAACCCTTGGTGGCGCGCGCCGAGTTGACGTCGATCGACACCAGCGCCTCGGTGTGGTCGATGACGATCGCGCCGCCCGAGGGCAGCTGAACGGTGCGCGAGTGCGCGGTCTCGATCTGGTGCTCGATCTGGAAGCGCGAGAACAGCGGGATGTCGTCCTTGTAGCGCTTGACGCGGCCGACCATGTCCGGCATGACGTGCGCCATGAACTGCTGCGCCTGCTCGGCGATCTCGTCCGTGTCGACCAGGATTTCGCCGATCGACGGATGGAAGTAGTCGCGGATGGCGCGAATCACCAGGCTCGACTCCTCGAAAATCAGGAACGGTGCCGGATTGAGCCGCTTGTTCTTCTTGCCTTCGCTCGTCGCCTCGGCGCTGCTCTCCCCGGCCTCGGTGCGATACACGGAAGTCGCCGCGTCGGCGATCGCGTTCCACAGCTTCAGCAGGTAATTGAGGTCCCACTGCAGTTCCTCGACGCTGCGGCCGATGCCGGCGGTGCGCGCGATGACGCTCATCCCGGACGGCAACTCGAGCTGGTCCATGGCCTCGCGCAGTTCCTGGCGGTCCTCGCCCTCGATCCGGCGCGAGACGCCGCCGCCGCGCGGGTTGTTGGGCATCAGCACGAGGTAGCGGCCAGCGAGGGAGACGAAGGTCGTCAGGGCCGCGCCCTTGTTGCCGCGCTCCTCCTTCTCGACCTGGACGATCAGTTCGTCGCCCTCGCGCACCGCCTCGTTGATCTTGGCGCGCGAGACGTCCACGCCGGGACGAAAGAAGCTGCGCGAGATTTCTTTGAAGGGAAGAAAGCCATGCCTTTCCTCGCCGTAGTCGACGAAGCACGCCTCCAGGCTCGGCTCCACGCGGGTGATGAGGCCCTTGTAGATGTTCGACTTGCGCTGCTCGCGGCCAGCGGCCTCGATGTCGATGTCGACCAGCCGCTGGCCTTCGACGATGGCCACCCGCAATTCCTCGGGATGGGTCGCATTGAAGAGCATCCTCTTCATCTCAACACTCCATGCGCCTGAAAGGCGCGGTCGTGCCGGACCGAGGACGCCGCGGGCGAGGCTAGGCGAAACGTGCGGGGCGCCGACGCCGCGGCGGGTCTGCCGCGGCGATGCATCCGCGCCCCGGCGCGCGCTGTTGCGGCGCCGGGCAGCCTGCGGACGATGATGGGAGCCTGAACACGAAACGACCTTTGCTTGGGAAGCCCAGCGCCGGAAATCCCGGCGTGCTGCGACGAATCCGATCCAGCCGAGCCGGCCACACCCTGGGGCGGCGCGGCTCCTTGTTTCAATCCCGACCGCCCGGTTCGAAATCGAACCAGCGGACGTCTGCTTCACTTGGCGCAGGCGACTTTTGCCGCCATGCGCTTCCGCGTCCCGACATCGAATGGCGGCCGCGCAGAGCCTTAGGCTCGCGGTCGGTCATCGCTACAATCGGTGCCTCTTGCAGGGTCGGAGCGAAAGTGCCACGACAGGCCATAAATCCTTGTGGACTGTCGTCGGCAGACTCTTCAACTGCTGCTTCAAGAGCGCCGCCTAACTCCTGCGCGCGCAAGTATAACGGGACGATGAACGAAACCGCCAAGGAGCGCGCCCGCGCGCCCATGCCGCGGCTGGCTGCCGATCAGGTCAGCTATCTGACCGTCGGCGCCGACGCCGCGGGCCAGCGGCTCGACAACTTCCTGTTGCGACTGGCCAAAGGCGTGCCGCAGAGCCACGTCTACCGGATCGTGCGCAGCGGCCAGGTGCGGGTCAACAAGGCGCGCGCGTCGGTCGATCAGCGCCTGGTCGAGGGCGACCAGGTCCGGGTGCCACCGCTGCGCATCGCGGCGGCGCCGCCGCCCCTGGTGCGCGCGCAGATGCCGCCAATCCTGTTCGAAGACGAGCACCTGATCGCAGTGGACAAGCCGGCCGGGCTGGCGGCGCACGGCGGCAGCGGCGTGGCCCACGGGCTGATCGAAATGGTGCGTGCAGCCCGGCCAAACCAGCCCTATCTTGAACTCGCCCACCGGCTCGACCGCGAGACTTCGGGGATCCTTCTGCTGGCCAAGACGCGGCGCGCATTGCTGGGGCTGCACGAGCAGTTGCGCGAGGGGCTGGTCGACAAGCGCTACCTGGCATTGGTGGCGGGCGACTGGGTCAACGATCGCCAGCACGTTCGGCTGCCGCTGGCGAAGCGATCGACGACGGGTGGCGAGAGGCGCGTCTCGGTCGACGAAGACGAGGGCGCTGCGGCTCACACGGTGTTCAACCTGCGCCATCGCTACGGGTCGTTTTCGCTGCTCGAGGCGGAACTGAAGACCGGGCGGACGCACCAGATCCGCGTCCACCTCGCGCACATCGGGTTTCCCATCGTCGGCGACGGCAAGTACGGCGATTTCGAGCTGAACCGACGCATCGCCCGCGGCGAGTTTGGCGTGCCGCTGCGCCGAATGTTTCTTCATGCCTGGGCAGCCCGCTTTCGTCACCCCGTGGCCGGGACGCCGATGGAAATCGAAAGCGCGCTCGACCGCGAGTGCAGCGACTTCCTGCAGGGGATCGGCCGTGCTTGACCGTTTCGATCTCGTCGTCTTTGACTGGGACGGCACGCTGAGCGATTCGACGGCGGCGATCGCGCGCGCAATCCAGGACGCCGCAGCCGATCTCGGCCTACCCGTGCCGGACGACACGACGGCGAGCCACGTGATCGGTCTTGGCCTGCACGAGGCGCTGGCGCGCGCGGTGCCGAGCCTCGCTCCCGAGCGGATTCCCGAGTACTCGGCGCGATATCGGGTGCATTACTTTGCACGCGAGGCGCAGCTGGTGCTGTTTCCCGGCGCGCGCGAACTGCTCGCGTAGCTGCGTGCCGCCGGCGTGCTGCTCGCGATTGCCACGGGCAAGTCTCAGCGCGGCCTGCAGCGCGCTCTGGCCAGCGCCGGACTGGGCGGCGAATTCGCGGCGACGCGCTGCGCAGACCAGACCCACCCCAAGCCCCATCCCGCGATGCTGCTCGAACTGGCTGACGAACTGATGGTGGCGCCGCAGCGGACTCTGATGATCGGCGACACGACGCATGATCTGCAGATGGCGGAGGCGGCCAATGCCGCGGCGGTCGGGCTGACGCAGGGCGCGCATCCCCACGACCAGCTTGCAGCGTGCCGCCCGCTCGCGCTGTTCGATTCGCTGATTGAGTTGCACGGATGGCTGATGCCGAATCGCTGATCGCGCTTTGCCCCGCGGCGCAGCTGATCGAGCGAGGCATTGGCCTGCGTTTCGACGTGATCGCCGGCGGGGAGGAAGCCAGCGCATTCGTCGTGCGCTACCGCGGCCAGGTGCACGCCTACCTCAATCGCTGCGCCCACGTGGCGATGGAGCTTGACTGGCTCGCCGGCCAGTTCTTCGACAGCGATGGCGAAACGCTGCTCTGCGCCACCCATGGTGCCGCCTATGACCCGGCCAGCGGGCGCTGCGTCGGGGGTCCGTGCGCAGGGCACGGCGGCCTGCGGCAGTTGCAGGTCCTCGAGGACGGCGGTGTCGTCTACTGGCGACCCGATCTCGACGTTCGGCCGCGGCGGGTGGAACCTCCGGCGGGCTGAACCTCGGACGCGGCCATCATCGCAAAGACAGCGGGTCGACGTGCCAGCGCCGGCCGTGACGCCGGCGGCAGCGTCCTCCAGTCCGAAACGGGCAGCGACAGCACGCGCTCGGCGTCTGTGGTGAGGTCCACCGCAACGGCGAGCTGCGTGTCGGGCCGTGCGTGCTCGAGGAGGGCCTGCAGCAGTCGCTCGTTGCGATAGGGCGTTTCGATGAACAGCTGGGTCTCCGCGCCGCGGCTGGCGCGCTCGAGCGCGGCGATGGCCTCGACGAGCGCGTGCCGATCCTGCGGCAGGTAGCCGACAAAGCGAAACCGCTGTCCGCTCATCCCGGTCGCCATCAGGCCAAGCAACAGGCTGCTCGGACCCACGAGCGGACGCACGCGCAGGCCAAGCTGATGCGCGCGCGCGACGACACCGGAGCCGGGATCGGCGACTGCCGGGCAGCCGGCTTCGGACAGGAGCGCGATGTCGAATCCGTCGCGCGTGGGGGCCAGCCACTCGTCGTAGCAGCGCCGGTCCGGCGCATGGCCGATTTCAATCACCGTCAGGCTGGCGATCGGCCGCGGATGGGCAATCGCCTTGAGGAAGGCGCGTGCGCTGCGGGCATCCTCGGCCAGGAAGATCGTCGTCTTCCGCGCCAATTCGAGCGTCTCCGCCGGCAGCACGCGCTCCGGAGTCGTGGCGCCCAGCAGGGTGGGCAGCAACAGCAGGGCGCCCTGCGATCCGCTCATTGGGCAGGAAGAAATATCCCGCAGGCCGCGAGCATGGTCGTCAGGCGGATCAGCGGCAGCCCGATCAGCGCCGTGGGATCGTCCGAGCAGACCGATTCGACCAGCGTGATGCCGAGGGCTTCGATCTTGGCCGCGCCCGCGCAGTCGTAGGGCTGCTCCGCACGCAGGTAGGCGTCGAGACTGGCGGCCGGCAGCACGCGGAAGCGCACAAGCGTGGGCACGTCGTCGAGATGCTGACCACCGCGAATGTCGACGAGCGCGATCGCCGTATGAAAAACGACCTCCCGCCCCTGCATGCGTTTCAGCTGTGCCAGCGCGGCCTCGTGCGTGCCGGGTTTCGACAGCGCCTCGCCGTCGACATCGGCGACCTGGTCCGAACCGATCACGATCGCCCCCGGCTGGCCTGCCGCGACCGCTTCTGCCTTGGCGAGCGCGAGCCGGCGCGCCGTGTCGCGCGGCGCTTCGCCTGCGAGGGCGCGCTCATCGACCCGCGGCGCCTGGACAGTGAACGGCAGCCGCAGCCGCTGCAATAGTTGACGACGATAGGTCGAAGTTGATGCGAGTACGATCGGCGCCATGGGGTCGGGAGAGATCTGCCGGCGCGTTGCAGTTTAGCGATGCGCCGGCCGATGGCCGTGATGAGTGATCCGATCGAACGCTGCGACGTGTGGGAGCTGGCGCGGCGGGGCCGCGTGGTGGAGGGCGAGCTCGCCGTCAAGGATGCGGAGCGACTGGCCGAGCAAGTCGCCGACGGCGAGGGGACGCTGCGTTTTCGGTTCAGTGGCCTGATCGACGAGCGCGGGCGCGCGGGTGCCCGGCTCGACGTCGAAGGCACCGTGCAGGCGCGTTGCGACCGCTGCGGAGGCCCCGTGGAAGTGCCGCTCCGGGAACGCGCGCAGTTCTACTTCGTCGATGACGAGGGAGAACTGGGCCGACTGCCCATTGACGTTTCGCCCGAAGAGCCGCTGCTCGGGTCGCACCGCTTCGACCTCGCGGCGCTGGTGGAGGACCAGGCGATCCTGGCGATGCCGATCTCGCCGCGGCATGCCGACTGCACGGCATCGGATGCAGATGGGACGGGTCCACGGCCGGATGGCCGGACGCGTCGCCCGTTCGAAGCGCTCGCGGCCCTCAAGAAGCGGAAAGGCTGACCGCTTCGCTGGCTCGGGTCGGCTACAATCCGCGGCCATTTGTTTCGGACTGGCGAGGTAGCCATGGCAGTGCAACAGAACAAGCGGTCGGCGTCGAAACGCAACATGCGTCGCGCGCACGACTTCGCAACCAACCCGCCGCTGGCGACGGAGCCGAGCACGGGCGAGGTCCATCGCCGCCACCACGTGAGCCCCAACGGCTTCTATCGCGGCAAGAAAGTGGTCGCGACAAAGAGCGACGAGTAGCCCGAAGCGGTCGCGGCCTCCGTCGCGACCCGTTCAGCCCCAGACGCTGGCGACCAGAGCGGTGACCGTTCGCATCGCCATCGACGCCATGGGCGGCGATCACGGTCCGGCGGTGACCGTCCCTTCGTCTATTTCGTTTCTCCGCGCTCACGATGACGCCGCGCTGCTGCTGGTTGGTCGCCGCGCGGAGATCGAACCCCTGCTTGCCGCAGGCGCCGATACCGCGGCCCGGCTTGAAGTCGTGCACGCCGAGGAAATCGTGACGATGGACGATCCGCCGGCGCAGGCGCTGCGGGGCAAGCGTAACTCGTCGATGAGGCTTGCCGTCAATCTGGTCAAGGAGCAGCGCGCGGACGCCTGCATCAGCGCCGGCAACACCGGCGCGCTGATGGCAATTTCCCGCTTCGTGCTCAAGACGCTCGACGGCATCGACCGGCCGGCGATCGCCACGGTTCTGCCTAATATCAAAGGCGGCGTGACGACGATGCTGGACCTTGGCGCGAACGTCGACTGCACCGCCGAGCACCTGTTCGAGTTCGCGATTCTTGGCGCTGCGCTGGTCGCAGCGGTGCAGGAGAAGGAGCGGCCCAGCATTGGGCTGCTGAACGTCGGCGAGGAAGTGATCAAGGGAAACGATGTGGTCAAGCGGGCCGGTGAACTGCTGCGCGCCAGCCCGCTCAACTTCCACGGCAACGTCGAGGGCGACGACATTTACAAGGGCACGACCGACATCGTCGTGTGCGACGGATTCGTCGGCAACGTGGCACTGAAGACGTCGGAAGGGCTGGCCCAGATGCTCGCGACCATGGTGCGCGAGGAATTCACGCGCAGTCCGCTCGCCAAGGCGGCCGCGCTGCTTGCCTACCCGGTACTCAAGCGTTTTCGCCGTCGCGTCGATCATCGGCGCTACAACGGTGCCAGCCTCCTCGGCCTGCGCGGCATCGTCATCAAGAGCCACGGCGCGGCCGACGCGCTGGCTTTCGAGAACGCGATTGGCATTGCCTACGAGGCCGCAAGGCACCAGCTGCTCGAGCGCACGGTAGCGGCCATGCAGCCGTTCGTGGCGCAGCTCGAGCGCGAGTCGCGGCGCTCGACAGCCGTGGCGTGACGGCCATGTCGCGAATCTGGACAAGCATCACCGGGACCGGCGCCGCCCTTCCCGGACGCGCGGTGAGCAATGCAGAACTGGCGCTGCAGCTTGCCGAGCGAGGCGTCGAGACGTCCGACGAATGGATCGTGTCCCGCACCGGCATTCGGCAGCGCTATCTGGCCGATCCCTCGCTGACCACCAGCGCGCTCGGCGCCAGTGCTGCGCGTGCCGCGCTCGAGGCGGCCGGGGTGCAGGCGGCGGCGCTCGACCTGATCGTGCTCGCCACCTCGACGCCGGATCAGATCTTTCCCAGCACCGCCTGCCTGGTGCAGGATGAACTCGGCGCCGGTGGCGCTGCCGCCTTCGATGTGCAGGCCGTGTGCAGCGGGTTCGTCTACGGACTGGCGATCGCTGACGCGATGATTCGCACGGGCGTCTATCGCCGCGCCCTGGTTATCGGCGCGGAAATCTTCTCGCGCATCCTGGACTGGAGCGACCGCACCACCTGCGTGCTGTTCGGCGATGGCGCCGGTGCGGTCGTGCTTGAAGCGGCAGAGACGCCCGGAATCCTCGGCGCGCGTCTGCACGCCGACGGCTCGCAGTCGCGCATCCTTTGCACCGCGGGGCGCGTGACGCAGGGCGCGGTCCAGGGCGATCCGTTCCTGCGCATGGACGGCCAGGCGGTCTTCAAGCTCGCGGTCAACGTTCTCGATTCATCGGCGCGCGAAGTGATGGCCGACGCTCAACTGGGCATTGAAGCGATCGACTGGCTGATCCCGCACCAGGCCAACGTGCGCATCCTCAGTGCCACCGCGCGCAAGCTGGGAGTGCCGGAAGGCAAGGTGATCCTGACGGTCGACCAGCACGGCAATACGTCGGCCGCCTCGGTTCCGCTCGCGCTCGATCTCGCGGTGCGTGACGGCAGGGTACGGCCGGGACAGCATGTGCTGCTCCAGGGCGTAGGCGGGGGGTTCACATGGGGTTCGGTGCTGGTTCGCTTCTGATCTGCGGCAGGAACAGACGATGAAGGTTGCTTTTGTATTTCCTGGCCAGGGTTCGCAGGCCGTGGGCATGCTGGATGCTTTCGGAGCGGACGCGGCGGTTCAGGATGTACTCAGGCGCGCCAGTGAGGCTCTTGGCGAGGATCTTGGCAAGCTGATTGCCAGCGGGCCGGCCGAGCAGCTCAATCTCACGGTCAACACGCAGCCGGCCATGCTTGCGGCCGGCGTGGCGGTCTACCGGGCCTGGATCGCCGCGGGCGGCACGGTGCCGGCCATGATGGCCGGACATAGTCTCGGCGAGTACAGCGCACTCACCGCGGCGGACGCTTTTTCGCTGGAGAGCGCGGTACGTCTGGTACGGTTCCGCGCGCAGGCCATGCAAGAGGCTGTGCCGGCGGGCAGCGGCGGTATGGCCGCTGTTCTCGGACTGAGCGACGAGCAGGTCGCCCAGGCATGTGCCGAGGCCGCGCAGGGCGAGGTGGTGGAGGCGGTGAACTTCAATGCGCCGTTGCAGGTGGTGATCGCCGGCCATGCTGCCGCCGTCGCGCGGGCATGCGAGTCTGCAAAGCGTCTCGGAGCGAAGCGGGCGCTGCAATTGCCGGTTTCGGCGCCTTTCCACTCGTCGCTGCTTGCGCCGGCGGCGGCGCGGCTGCGCGAGCGGCTCGGGGGCGAGCCGATTCACCCGCCAAGGATTCCGGTGGTCAACAACATCGACGTGGAGATCGAGACCGAGCCGGATCGGATCCGCGACGCGCTGGCGCGGCAGGCGGCTGGTCCGGTGCGCTGGGCCGAGATCATCCGCTCGATGGCGGGCGCAGGCGTCACCCATGTCTTGGAGTGCGGACCGGGCCGGGTGCTGGCCGGGCTGACCAGGCGCATCGCGCCCGCCGTCGAGAGCATGGCACTGACCGACCCGGCGAGCATCGGCGAGGCACTTGCTCGTCTCGAGGCCTGACGATGAATTTGACACGTGTCTTTTCTGCCGACGCACTCGCCGGAGAAGTGGCCCTGGTGACGGGCGCCTCGCGCGGCATCGGCGCGGCCATTGCGGATGCGCTGGCG
>JAHEDN010000433.1 GCA_024641225.1 Burkholderiales bacterium
GTCACTCATCTGTCCCCTCCAGAGGCGGCCGCGCGGCGCCCGGCCTGTGTTTTGCTCCCGGCGCGGTGCGCCGCATCACGCGCCACCTTGCGCGTCGCGTCGACCGTCACTGACGATGCGGGCCGTGCACTCACAGGGTCGGCGACACGCAGTCCGTTGACCAGATAGTCGGCCATCGCGTCCGCGATCGAGGTCGACGACCTGCCGCCCTCGGGCCGGTACCAGCGTGCGCTCCAGTTCACCGCGCCGAGCATCGCGCGCGTGACGAGCGCCGGATCGCAGGGACCGAATTCCCCGCGCGCGACGCCCTGCGCCACCATCGATCGCAGGGCGCGCTCGTAGGCGTCGCGTCGCGCGATCACCGGCGCACGCAGCGCCTGCGGCAGGGCCTCGACCTCCAGGTGGGCGGTCGCGCCGTCCAGATCGTCGAGCATCGCGTGCAAGTGCGCGCGCAGCACCTGTCGAAGGCGATCCGCTGCCGACCCGTCGCCGCGCGTCGCCCGCCCCACCGCGTCGAGCAGACGCTCGAGCGTGCGCTCCTGGCAAAACAGCAGGATCTGGTCCTTGCCGCTGAAGTAGTGATAGAGGTTGCCCGGCGACAGACCCGCCTCCTCGGCGATCTCGCGCATCCCGGCCTTGGCCAAGCCCAGGCGACGGAACACCCGCGCGGCTGCCCGCAGGATCTCTGCGCGCCTCGCCTCGTTGCGCAGCCGGACTCGTTCCGAAGCCAAGATATTCGAACCTTTGTTCAAAGTTTGAACGTATGTTCACATTCTAGCGTGGAACCTGCGAGATGCAAGGGGCGTCGTCTCGCAGCGATGTCGCGAAACCCGCGCCTCGCCCGTCGCAGCCACCTCCCCCGAATCCGCGGCGCCGGAGCCGTCGCGTAAACTTCGGCCTTGGGACGCCTACGATCGGCACCGACCAACTCAACAGAGGATTCGACATGGACCTTTTTGCAGACCGCATTGGCAACGTCACCGTCGCGGAAGGCGTGGCGCGCATCGACTTTCTCCGCCTGGAGAACAACGCCACCGACCCGCAACAGCGCAGCTACCGGTTCAGCCACAGACTGGTGCTGCCGATGCAGACGTTCGGCCAGCTTGCCGCGGTGGTGCAGCAGATGCGCGAGAAAATCGCCGCGGAGGTGGCAGCCCAGCGCGACCAGCAGCAGCAGCAGCCCAGCCCCGACGCCTGAGGCCTGACCGCCGCGCCGCGCTCGACCCACGGGCGCAGCGCGCGACCATCCGGAGCGCGGCACGCACTGTCTCGACATCGCTGACGATGTCGATCCAAAGACACAGCAAGGAGGAAACACGATGGACCTCGAAGCATTTGCCACGGCACTTCAGCAGTCCCTGGGCAGCCAGATTCCGCGGATCCTCGGCGCAGTGCTCATCTTCGGGCTAGGCTGGCTCGGCGCGGTCGTCGCGCGGGCGGCGGTGCTGCGCCTTCTCGGGATGCTCGCAGTCAACCGACGCATTCACGAAAGCACCGGCGCGCAGGTCGACGCCGAGCACCCGGTGGCGATCGGCGTGTTCTGGCTGATCATTCTCGGCGCGGTGATCGCGGCGTTGAACACGCTCGACCTCTCGAGCCTTTCCAATCCGTTCTCGATGATGCTCACCGACATCGTCGGCTACCTGCCCTACCTGCTCGCAGGCCTCGTGCTCACGCTGGTGGCCTGGCTGATCGCGACCGTCCTGCGCGCGGGGGTCTCCAAGGCCCTTAAAATCACGACGCTCGACGACAAGCTGAGCGACGCCGCCGGCATGGCGCCGATGAGCCGCAACGTCGGCAACGTGCTGTTCTGGCTCGTGATGCTGCTTTTCCTGCCGTCGATCCTCGGCGCATTCCGCCTGCAGGGCACGCTCGGGCCGGTCCAGAGCATGCTCGACACGGCGCTCGGGATCGTGCCCAATGTATTCGCGGCGGCTCTGATCGGTTTCGTCGGTTACGTGGTGGCGCGCGTGCTGCGCGGCCTGGTCGGCAATCTGCTGGCCGCCGCGGGCGCCGATGCGCTCAGCGAACGGATCGGACTCGACGCCGCGGTGAAGCTGTCCAGGCTGGCGGGGACCATCGTCTTCATCCTGGTCCTGGTTCCGTCGCTGATCGCCGCGCTCGACGCGCTGCAGATCGAAGCGGTGTCGCGGCCGGCCACGCTGATGCTGGGCAAGGTGCTCGACGCCGTGCCCCACATCATCGCCGCCGCGGTCATCCTGCTGCTGACCTGGTACGTCGCCCGATTCGCCGCCGGGCTGCTGGCCCGTCTGCTGGAGAGCGCGGGCTTCGACGCGCTTCCGGAGCGGATCGGCATGGACGCGGCAATGTCCGGCGCGACGCGACCGTCCCAACTGGCCCAGTGGGCGGTGATGTTCTTCGCGATGCTGTTCGCCGTGGTCGAGGCGGCGGATCAGTTGGGATTCGGCGAAGTGCGCGACGTGGTGACCACATTCATCGGCTTCGCCGGCGACATCGTGCTCGGCGGCCTGGTGCTGGTGATCGGGTTCTGGCTGGCGAATCTGGCCTACAAGG
>JAHEDN010000085.1 GCA_024641225.1 Burkholderiales bacterium
CGACTGGTTCGAGACGCTGGCCAAGGCCGAGCGCTCTCATGCCAACAAGTTCCAGAAGACGCTCGACTCGATCGCCGATTGACGCGCTGCCGGGCCGCGCGTCGCGCGGCCCGCTTTTCACAGCGCGCTGGCGCGGTTTTCAGCGTCCTGTGAAAAGCCGAAACATCAATCCTCAGGATGAGCCATGACAGTCAAAGAAGGCAGTCTGGAGGCGCCGACCCGCCACCCGATCGACTGGAAAAGCCCGGACTACTGGGACGAGGCGCAGCTCGACAAGGAGATGGAGCGCGTTTTCGACATCTGTCATGGCTGCCGACGTTGCGTCAGCCTGTGCGGGTCGTTCCCGACACTTTTCGATCTCGTCGACGAAGGTCCGACCGGAGAGGTCGATGGCGTGCCCAAGGAAAAGTACAAGGACGTCGTCGATCAGTGCTACTTGTGCGACATGTGCTACATGAGCAAGTGCCCCTATGTCCCGCCGCATCCATGGAACCTCGACTTCCCGCACCTGATGCTGCGTGCCAAGGCCGTGCATTTCCGAAAACACGGCGCCAAGGCGGCCGACAAGTTCATGACGTCGACCGACAAGGTCGGGAGGTTCGCCGGAATTCCGATCGTCACGCAGACGATCAACGCCGTGAATCGCAGTGCCCCCGCGCGGGCGGCGATGGAGAGCGCGCTTGGAATCGAGCGCACGGCGTGGCGGCCGGAGTTCGCGCCGCAGAAGTTCCGCTCGAAGGCGCGATCCAATCCGAAGCGGCCTGTCAACGATGGCGAGCGCACACCGGGACGGGTCGCGATCTTCGCCACCTGTTACGTGAACTACAACGAGCCGGGAATCGGCCATGACCTGATCGCGATCCTCGAGCACAACGAGATCCCCTACATGCTCGTCGACAAGGAAGCGTGTTGCGGCATGCCCAAGCTCGAGATCGGGGATCTCGAATCGGTCGAGCACCTGAAAAACACGAATATCCCGCAGCTTGCACGCCTGGCTCGTGACGGCTACGCGATTCTGGCGTCGATCCCTTCCTGCACGCTGATGTTCAAGCAGGAACTGCCGCTGATGTTCCCCGACGATCCCGATGTCCTGGAGGTCAAGAAGGCGATGTGGGATCCGTTCGAGTACCTCGTCGCACGCAACAAGGACGGCCTGCTGAAGACCGATTTCAAGAAGTCGCTTGGCACGGTTTCTTATCACATCCCCTGCCATGGCCGAGTGCAGAACATCGGCAGGAAAACCGAAGAACTGCTGAAACTGCTGCCGGAAACGAAGGTCAATACGGTCGAGCGCTGCTCGGGTCACTCCGGCATCTGGGGCACGCGCAAGGAGTTCCACGCCATGGCGATGAAGATCGGCAGGCCGGTGTTCAAGAGCATGGCGGGCGCGCAGCCCGACTACATCAGTTCGGACTGCCAGCTTGCCGGCCACCACATCGAGCAGGGCATCGAGCGCCACGCCGCGGAGGCGCTTGGCGGAAAGAAACCCGAAGTCGCACATCCCATCACGCTCGTGCGCATTGCGTACGGCATCTGAACTGAAGGAGTCTGGAGTTGAACATGGCCGCGATTTCCCGTGACAGCCTGCTTCCACTGGAAGCGTACGCGAAGAGCCGCAAAGATTTCCGCGCGAAGGTCATCGCGCACAAGAAGAACCGCACGCTGAGTCTCGGCGGGCACGTGACGCTGATCTTCGAGGATGAGTTGACGATCCGCTATCAGATCCAGGAGATGCTGCGCATCGAAAAGACCTTCGAAGAGGAAGGTATCCAGGACGAACTCGATTCCTACAACCCGCTGGTGCCGGACGGCACGAACCTGAAGGCGACCATGATGATCGAGTACGACGATCCGGACCTCCGCAAGCGCGAGCTGGCCAAGTTGATCGGCATCGAGGACAAGGTCTACGTGCAGGTCGACGATTTCGTCAAGGTGTACGCGATCGCTGACGAGGACCTCGAGCGCGAGAACGAGGAGAAGACCTCGTCGGTCCATTTCCTGCGCTTCGAATTCACGGCGCCGATGATCGCTGGACTGAAGAAAGGCGCTGCACTGGCCGTCGGCATCGACCATCCCAACTACCCGGTGCGTGTCGACGAGGTGGCGCCGAACGTGCAGACGGCGCTGGTCGGGGATTTCGCCTGAAGCACCGCGCCGCCGGCGAGACAGATGACGGCGCAGCCGCCGGGTTGGTGGCTGCGCCGTTGCTCTTTGCGCGTAAGGGACGCGGTGCGGTCAGCAATGTCGCGCATCGATTCGAGTCCGTGGAGCGCAGCGTCGATGGCGACGCACTCGACGCATCGCTCGCCGACGGAGGGCTGCTCTGCCCGCCGCTCTTCACCGAGGTCCGGCACGAGCAGGCAGGAAGTCTGCTCACCTACAACGATTCGCCGGACCTTCCGTTCGACCGCTCGATCAATCCTTACCGCGGCTGCGAGCACGGCTGCATTTACTGCTACGCCCGCCCGACGCACAGCTATCTGGGCTTGTCGCCCGGCCTCGACTTCGAGACGCGACTCGTCGCCAAAGTGAACGCGGCGGAAATGCTGCGTCGTGAGCTTGCGGCGCCGAACTATCGGGCGGCGGTGGCGAACCTCGGTTCGGCAACCGATGCCTACCAGCCGATCGAGCGCGAACTGCGCATCACGCGCGCGGTGCTCGAAGTGCTGAACGAAACACGGCATCCGGTAGTGATCGTCACCAAGTCGAGCCTGATCGAGCGCGATCTCGACCTGATCTCGCCGATGGCCCAGCAGGGGCTGACCGCGGCGTTCATCAGCGTGACCACGCTCGACCACGACCTGTCGCGCTTGCTCGAGCCGCGGGCGGCGAGCCCGCTGCGGCGCCTGCGGACGATCGAGACCTTGGCCAGGGCCGGTGTGCCGGTATGCGTGAACGTTGCGCCGATTATTCCGTTCGTCAACGAGCCGGAAATGGAACGGATCCTCGAACGGGCGGCAGCGGCCGGCGCGCGCGCCGCCTTCTATACGGTGCTGCGGTTGCCGTGGGAAGTCGCGCCGCTGTTCAGGCAGTGGCTACAGGCTCACTTTCCGCAGCGCGCCGCGCGGGTGATGAACCGTGTCCGTGACATGCGCCACGGCCGCGACTACGAGTCCGATTTCGCCAGCCGCATGAAGGGCAATGGCGTGTGGGCGGATCTCACACGGCAGCGCTTCGAGAAAGCATGTGCGCGCCTCGGACTCGGACGCGGGCGATTCGAGCTGCGCGACGACTATTTCCGTCCGCCGAGGGTTGCCGGGCCGCAACTCGATCTGTTCTGATCAGCCGACCGCGCTTTCGAAGATCGTCTGGAACAGCAGCACGATGGCCGTGATGGTCACCGTGGACCCGACCATCAGCGTGACGATGGCAACCAGCACGGCGTCCCAGCCGCTGTCATTGCGACGTTCGACTCCCGCGTTGTAGCGGGCGTCGAACTTCTCGTCCGGCATCAGCGCGAGTACCAGTGCTTCGATGAAGCCGGCGATCACCGGCACCATCAGCACGAAGAACGCCGGCGTCTGGTACCAGTTGTGCACACCGATGAGCAGCGGCAGCATGAGCACCGTGACTGCCAGCGGCAGCCACCAGCGCGGCCGGTCGAGGTAGAGCCGATGGAAGCCCAGGGCGCCAAGCAGGAAAGCAAGCAGCGCGGCAAGGGACTTGCGGCGGAAGGTCACGTCGGAAAGCGCAGCGCAGGCTGGAAACGGCAAATAGTAGTTCGGCATCGACGGAGACCCGGGCGGGCAGTCCCGGCCTGATCTGGGGCGTGCCGTCGGTTTGCCCGCAGCAGGCGCCTCGGCTAGAATCACCAGCTTTTCGAGCGCGCAAGCGCTGGATTTTCAAGAGGAAGATTGCACATGGTCGTCATCCGACTGGCCCGCGGAGGCGCCAAGAAGCGTCCGTTCTTCAACATCGTCGCCACTGACTCGCGCAATCCTCGCGACGGGCGATTCATCGAGCGCGTGGGGTTCTATAACCCGGTCGCGTCGGAGGGCGACGTGAAGTTTCGTGTCGCCGCTGATCGCCTGACCTACTGGCGGGGCGTCGGCGCGCAGCTGAGCCCGACGGTCACGCGCCTCGTCAAGCAGTTTGGCAATCCGCCAGCCTGAGCTGAGTCCGGCGGCCGCGGAGCTGCCTGGGGATCTGATCGAACTGGGCGTGTTGCGAGGCGCCTACGGTGTGAAAGGCTGGCTTCGGGTGCAGCCACACTCCGCCCAGGCTACCGTGCTCAGTGCATGCCGGCGATGGTGGTTGCTTGGCGAACAGGCGCGTCAGGTCGAGGTGACGTCCGCTCGACGGCACGGCTCGGTTTTGGTGGCGAAACTGCAGGGTTGCGATACGCCGGAGCAGGCGGAGCGGCTGCGCGGCGCGGCGGTCGGAGTATCGCGGGCGGAGTTTCCTCCGGCTGGTGACGGGGAAGTCTACTGGGTCGACCTCATCGGTGCCCGGGTGATAAATCGCAACGGGATCGACCTGGGTACCGTGAGCGACGTGATCAGCAACGGCGTGCAGGAGTTGCTGGAAGTACGGCAGGACGACAGGGTGCGCCTGGTGCCCATGGTCGGTCGCCACGTGGACGAAGTGGATCTGGCGGCGCGCACGGTGCGTGTGGACTGGGAAGCGGATTGGTGAGTTGTGGGCAGGGCAGATGCGGTTTGATGTCGTTACGTTGTTCCCCGAGATGTTTGCGGCGGTCAGCGACCGGGGCATCACCCGGCGCGCGCGCGAACTCGGCCTTTGGGAACTGGCCACATGGAACCCGCGCGATTTCACCGTCGACCGCCACCGTACCGTCGACGATCGGCCATTTGGCGGCGGCCCCGGCATGGTGCTGATGGCTGAACCCCTCGCCGCTGCCGTCGATGCCGCGCGCGCCGGACAGTGTGCCGCCGGTTACCCGCCGGGCACGGTCGTGGCGCTGTCGTCCGGCGGCCGGCCGCTGACCGACGAGCGTGTGCGGGCATGGGCGCGGCAGGAGACGGCGACCACACTGGTCTGTGGCCGCTATGAGGGCATCGACCAGCGCTTCCTCGAAGCCCGTGTCGACGAGGAGGTGTCGATCGGCGACTTCGTGCTTTCGGGAGGCGAGATCGCGGCCATGGCCGTGATCGACGCGGTCGTGCGCCACCTGCCCGGCGCGCTGAAGATCGAATCGGCGGCCGACGAATCGTTTGCGACCGGCCTGCTCGATGCGCCGCATTTCACCCGCCCAGAATCCTGGCGCGGACGCGAGGTGCCGTCGGCGCTTCTGTCGGGGCACCATGCACAGATCGAGCGCTGGCGACGGGAGCAGGCGCTGGCCCGGACGGCGCGCGAGCGGCCGGATCTGATCGAAGCCGCGCGCGCGCGCGGGCGGCTCGACGAGCGTGATGAAAGGTTTCTGCGCGGCCTCGCGCAGGGTGCCGGTGTCGCATGTGCGCCGGCGGTGTTGAACCCATCCTCTGCAGCGGCAAAAACCGCGGACAATGCCGCCTAGAACGGGCCGCAGCACGATGGCTCTTGGAGAAACGGGATGAACGTCATTGAACAGCTCGAAAAGGAAGAGGTCGCCCGCCTGACCGAAGGCAAGGCGATTCCTGATTTCGCCCCCGGTGACACGGTGGTGGTGAACGTCAACGTCGTCGAGGGCACGCGCAAGCGAACCCAGGCCTACGAAGGCGTGGTGATCGCGCGCCGCAACCGCGGCCTGAACTCCTCGTTCATCGTGCGCAAGATCTCGAGCGGCGAGGGCGTCGAGCGAACCTTCCAGTTGTATTCGCCGACGATCGCCTCGATCGAGGTCAAGCGCAAAGGCGATGTCCGTCGCGCCAAGCTCTACTACCTCCGCGAGCGCTCCGGCAAGTCGGCTCGCATCAAGGAGAAGCTGGCGCGCAAGGGCGGCAACAACTGAGCCGGCCGTGCGCCACGGCGCACGCTGCGCGCGCCCCGTGCGGCGATGACTGACCGCACCATACTCGCGCCCACGGCTGGCCGGCGGCCCAGCTTCGATCCGGAACTCGTCGGCCACGATCCGGCATTCGTTTCGCTGCACGCGCGCGGCGAGCCAGTGGGCGCCGAGCAGATGACTGCCGCGGCGCTGCGTCAGCGATTCACGTCGCCGCCCGCGTGGCGCCCGGAGATCGTTGCCGACGCCCGCCTTGCTCAGGCGCGCGGACCGCTGCGCGAGGCCGCCGTGCTGATCCCGCTGGTGATGCGCGAGGCCGGGCCGACGGTCCTGCTCACGCGCCGCACCGCGCATCTTCACGACCATGGCGGCCAGATCAGTTTCCCCGGTGGCGGCATGGAGCATCACGACGAAAGCGCAGTCGCCGCCGCGCTGAGAGAGACCGAAGAGGAGGTGGGTCTGCGCGCCGAGTCGGTCGAAGTTCTCGGCAGCCTGCCACGCTATGCCACGGCGACGGGTTACGTTGTCACACCGGTGGTCGGCCTGGTGACACCGGGATTCGCGCTGCAGATCGACGCTTTCGAGGTCGAGGAGGTGTTCGAGCCGCCCCTCGTTTTTCTGATGAACCCCGCCCATCACGAGCGCCGACTGGTCGATTTCGACGGCGCGCCGCGCACGTTCTATGCGATGCCCTACGAAGCCGGGAGAAGGTACTTCATCTGGGGCGCCACCGCGGCGATGCTGCGCAATCTGTATCAGCTGCTGCGGGCATGACGTGCCGAGTCTCCTGCGGGGAGCCTGAGCGAAGATGATGGCGATGGGCTGGATGGCGATCGTGCTGACGCTGCTTCTTGAGCAGTTGCGGCCCCTGCCGCTGCGCAACCCGGTCTACGCAGTCGCCGGCACGGTGGCCGATGCCACTCAGCAAGGCATGAACGCGGGCCGCCGCCGGCATGGCATGTACGCATGGCTGCTGCTGGTCGGCGGCGCGATCGTGGTGGCGGGCGCGGCCTATGCGTTCGCGTTGAGCATTTCGTGGTGGCTCGCGCTGCTGGTGAACGTGGCTGTTCTGTACGTCACGATGGGTTTCCGCCAGTTCAGCCACCGCCTGACCGAGATCCGAATCGCGCTGGCCAATGGCGACCTGACCGCGGCGAGGCGCGAACTGGCGCAGTGGAAGGCCGGTGTCGAGGAGACGCATTCGGCGGCGGAGAGCGATGCCGACGAAATCGTGCGGCAGTCCTGCGCGCATGGCCTGCAACTCGCGCACAAGCACGTCTTCGGCGTGTTCTTCTGGTTCGTTCTGCTGCCCGGCCCCGTCGGACCGGTCCTGTTCCGGTTGTCCGAGTATCTGGCGCGTCGCTGGAACCGGCTGCCGGGCGGCACTCTTCCGGCCGACCGCTTCGGCGAGTTCGCGCGACGGGCATTCGCATGGATCGACTGGCTGCCGGCGCGGCTGACGTCTCTCGGGTTCGCAATCGTCGGCGACTTCGAGGGCGCCATTTACTGCTGGCGCAAGGTGGCGCGGCCACCGTCGATCGAAGCCGGTTTGCCGCAGCCCGACTCGCGCACGCTGATCCTTGCGGCCGCCAGCGGTGCGCTCGGCAGCCGCGTTCTGAGCAGCGTCGAATCGGGGCGCTACTTCGACGAGGAAGGGCTCGAGGGTGGCGGTTTGTCCGAACCCGGCGCGGGTCTGCTCAACGCTGCGATCGGACTCGTTTGGCGTGCCCTTTTGCTGTGGCTGGCCCTGCTGCTGCTGTTCTCGCTGGCCGGCTGGCTGGCGTAGCCGCTCGATATTCAGCGCGGCGAACCGCAGTTCCAGCACTGCGAGAACTGCGGTTCGAGCACTTCGCCGCACTTTCCGCAGGTCCACGGATCCCCGCTCACCGGCATGCGCAGCTGGGCGATGAGTTCGCGCGCCCTTGCCTCATCGAGCGCATTGCGGATCCAGATCTGGGGCGCGCACTCGAGAAACGGAATCTCGCCGAGCGCGCCCGAGAGAACGGTGTTGCGCACCTCGCAATCGATGCCGGCAGCGCGCAGCGCCCCCGCATAGTGGGCGGCGACGATCGCGTGTTCACAGCGCATCAGCAGCTTCATGGCGACGTCCAGTCGCGCGCGCGCTGCGCTTCCAGTTCCTCGACGAGATCGCAATAGAACGCGTAGCGGGCGGCATCGATCTCGCCATCCGCGACGGCGACGCGAACCGCGCAATCCGGCTCGCTGACGTGCCGGCAGTCGTTGAAGCGGCAGCGTCCGAGGCGTGGCACGAACTCGGGCATCGCTGCGGCAAGCCGTGGCTGATCGAGGTGGGCGAGCCCAAAGGCCTGGAAGCCCGGCGTATCGATGATGTCGCCGCCGCCTTCGAGCGCAAACAGGCGCGAGGAGGTCGTCGTCTGCCGGCCGACGTTGAGGCGCGCCGAGTACTCCTGCGTGCGGGCGTTGGCCTGTGGCGCGAGCAGGTTGATGAGCGTCGACTTGCCCATGCCCGACTGACCGACCATCAGGCTTGAATCGGGGCCGAGCGCGGCGCGCAGACTCGTTCGCGCGTGCTCGGGCGCTGCTCTTGCGGAGACTGCGATCGTCGCGTGGCCGAGCTGCGCGATCCCGGCCAGTGCCTGAAGTCCCGACCGCTCGGCGTCGAGATCGATCTTGTTCAGCACGACGAGCGGCGCGATGCGGGCGGTCTCTGCTGCGACCAGGGCGCGCCAGATGAAACGCTCGTGAAAGGCCGGGCGCGGCGCAAACACGACCACGACCCGGTCGACGTTGGCCGCCAGTGCCTTGCTGCGTATGCCGTCGGTGCGCATCAGCAGACTGGCACGTGGCAGGATCGCCTCGATCGCCGCCTGCGCAACGGCGGCGCGGATGCAGGACACGCGGTCGCCGATCACCACGTCGCCACGCTTGCCGCGCCGTTTCGCCTCATAGAGGCGGCCGGCTTCATCCTCGACGATGAAGTGCCGGCCGTACCCGGCAACCACGCGCG
>JAHEDN010000434.1 GCA_024641225.1 Burkholderiales bacterium
AGGCCTCGATGCGGCGCATGCCATTTTCGATGATCGTAAAACCCTCGAGTCCCGAAAGCGCCTTCGCGATCACGGGGTGATCCATCGAGTAGCCGAGCACGTTGAGCGCCATCACCGAGTACACCCAGGGCGGTTGGATCCCGCCCCAACAACCGTCGGCTTCTTGCCGTCGCACGATCCACTCGACGGCGCGCCGGTAGGCGTGCTGGCGCAGCCGCTTGTTGGGCCGCCGTTCGTAGAGTTTGAGCAAGCGGTCGAGTTGCTCGAAGCGCCCCTCCCAGGTGGTGATCGAGTGGTTCGGCGGCGGCGATGCGTGGGTGCGCAGCTCGTTGATCCCGAAGCCGATCGGCCGAATCGGTTTGTGCGACGCGACGACCGTAAGCGGCACGATGGTCTGCCGCGCCCAACAACTGAAGTCGTAGATGTTCAGCGGAACCCAGTTTGGAAGCAGAATCATTTCGGGCGGCATCGTGGGCAGGTCGTCCCACGACCACAGTCCGAACAGCGACATCCACAGCCGCGTAAAGACCCGCGTGCGCTCGAGGCCGCCGTTGTCGCGGATCAACTCGGCGGCAAGGCGCATGTGGGCGGCGTCCGCGGGGTCGCCCGCGAGCCGCAGCGCGACGTAGGCCTCGGTGGTGGTCGAGAGTTCCGGCGGTCCCTCGAAGAAGTTCGCCCACGAGCCGTCGCCGCGCTGTTGGCTGCGGATCCACTTCGCGCTCTGCTCGGTCTGCTCCTGCTGGAGAATGCCGAGAAACTGGCGCAGCATCAGATCTTCTGCGTCGATCGTGACGTTGGTGTCGAGCGCGCCCTTCCACCAGCCGGTCTCGTCCTGCAGCGACAGCAGGTGTTGCTGCGCGCGCGCAATGGCTTCGAACGTCTTTTCTGCTGTTTCGGTCATTACCTGTGAAACCACGCTTTACTCCTGGTCTGAAGATTCTATCACGCCGCTCGACGGATTTTCGTCAGGCGGCGACCGCCTCGGGGAGTCCACTGCGCACCCCCACGGAAATCAAGGCCGCGCGCGCCGCACTGTTGCCGCTGCGCACCGCGCCCTCCATGGTGGCTGGCCAGCCAGTGTCCGTCCAAGCTCCCGCGAGGGTGATGCTGCGCGCACCGGTTTCGGCTTTGGGCCGCCTGGAGGCCGTGCCCGGCGCACCCCGGAAGGTCGCCGCGCGTTCGCAGGTCGCGAAAAAATCCACGACTTGCGCATGAATTGCCGCTGGAAACAGCCGCTGCAGCGCGGGCTCGAACTCCTCGCGCAGCTCGTCGCGCGAAGCGCCCACGTACGCATCGGCGACGGATAACGAGACCGTCAAGCACTGGCCGTTTTTCAAGCCCGCTGCGGCCGTGTGATCGAAGATCCACTGCATCGGCGTTTCGACGCCCGCCGCAAACGGCTCGTCCATCACCACGCGGTCGTAGACGATGTGCAGGTTCACGATCGGCGACGTCCCGAGCGCGCGAAGCGCCCCGCGATCTACTTTTGCCGCGTCGGGCAGGATTTCTGCGGCCGCATCGTGGGGCGTCGCGACGATGACCGCGTCGAACGGATAGACACTGTCGCGCGAGCGCACGCTCGCCTCGCCGTGCGGCCCGCACTCTACGGCGTCGACGGGCGCGCGAGTTAGAACAGCGCCGCCGAGCTTCTCGAGTTCGCGCTCTGCGGGTTCCGCGTGCAGCCGCGAGAGCGGAACCTTCGAGATCCCGATTTCGCCCGCGTGCGGATCGGTGAGCAGGCCGGTCTGGAAGACCTTCACGGCCAGCGCGAGCGATGCGTCGCGGGGCCGGAGGTTGATGGTCGCGCGCGTGAAGAGATCCCAGAAGCGCTCGATGGCCGCCTCGCTCTGGCCGTGTTCGCGCAGCCAATCGCCGAAACTCTGCAGGTCGAGCTTCGGATCGGAAAGGTCGAGCTCGCGCAGCGCGAACGCCGCCCGGCCAATCTGCAAGCGTTCGAACACACCGAGGTGTGAGTACTGGAGCAGGCTGCCCGTCATGTGCAGCGGTGCGGGCAGCACGCCACACCGCAGCCGGGCCACGCCGCGCCCCGGCATCAACACCGGAATGTCGAGTCGATCTTGCAGTGTCACGAGGTCCATTACGCCGAGCCTGCGCAAGAAGGCGATGTAGTGATCGCAGCAGCGCAGAAAGACGTGCTGGCCGTTGTCGATCCAGAGGCCGTTGCGCTCGCTCGACCAGGTTGCACCGCCAAGCCGGGTGCGCGCCTCGAAGAGCGTGACCTGCGCGCCCGCGTCGCCGCACGCGATTGCAGCGCTGAGCCCAGCGAGTCCGCCGCCGACGATGCCGATTTGCGGGCGCGTCATTGCTGTGCCCCCACGCGCTTCGGTGCGAACAGCACACCGAAGTAACGCCGCGCGAAATCGCTCCGCCGCGCGCGCGGTGCGCCGCCCATCACGTCGTAGGAACTGTGCGCAATGGCGTCGAGCGCCGCGCGTCCGCCCGCCACGAAGCCGCCGATTGCGAGCCGCGCGCGCCCGCGCAACGACTTCACGAGCGGGACGCCCTC
>JAHEDN010000435.1 GCA_024641225.1 Burkholderiales bacterium
ATTGGTCGCCCGCGCCGATGTCGATGGCGTGCACGGTGTACGGCAGCCCGCACTCCTCGAGCATGATATGAACCTTGTGGCCGTTGGGCGTGGGCCACGTGTAGACGTCGATCATTTGCAGGTTCCTTTCCTGGACGTTGGTGATGCGTGCATCACGCCTTGTTGGCCGGCAGTCCTGTCGTAGCGGACCTCGCCGGGGCGTGTCCGGCAGCGGCCGAGGCGTGGCGGGCTCTGCTCGACTTTCTCCGGCAACCCGATGCGCGTCCTCGAACGTGAGCGCCCGCGCGCCCCCGCACGGAGGCTGAACCGTTGCCGAGTGCCGCCGCTCGCCGGCCCTGCCTTCCGCAGAGGAGCATATCGCAGCGTTGTGACGGCATTCGCTTCTGTGTAGATTCAGCGGAAGGAGAAACGATGAAGGCCATTGAATGCATCGAGTGGGGCGGACCGGAAAGGCTGCGCGTGGCCGACCTGCCGCTGCCCGTTCCCGCCGCCGATGAGGTGCGCATCCGGATCGCGGCCGCCGGTGTCAATTTCCCGGACGCGCTGATCATTCAGAAGAAATATCAGGTCCAGCCGCAGCTTCCATTCGTCCCGGGCACCGAAGTGGCAGGCACAGTCGACGCCGTGGGCGAGAACGTCAGCGGGCTGAGTCCGGGTGACACGGTCGTCGCTTTCGTCGGCACCGGCGGCTTTGCCGAATATGTCTGTGCCAGGGAAGCGCAGGTTGCGCCGCTGCCGCCGGGCGTCGACATGGCCGTCGCGGCCGGCTTTACGCTGACCTACGCCACCTCGCAGCATGCGCTCGCCGGACGGGGGCAGTTGAAGCGCGGCGAGACGTTGCTGGTCCTCGGCGCAGGGGGCGGCGTAGGGCTCGCAGCAGTGGAACTGGGCAAGCTCGCCGGCGCGCGGGTGATCGCCGCCGCCTCCAGTGGCGACAAGCTCGACGCTGCCCGGAGGCTCGGGGCCGATGAACTGGTCGACTATTCATCGGCGGACCTTCGCGAGGAGATCAGGTCGCTGACGGATGGGCGCGGTGTCGATGTGGTGTACGACCCGGTTGGCGGCGCCTATACGGTTGCCGCACTTCGCGCGTTGGCGTGGCGCGGCCGTCTGCTGGTGATCGGATTCGCCGCCGGTGAAATTCCGCAGCTTCCGGCGAACCTGCTGCTTCTGAAGGAGGTGTCGGCGGTGGGCGTTTACTGGGGCGAATTCGCCAAGCGTGATCCGGCCGGAAATCGGGCACTGCTGTCGCAGTTGTTTGGCTGGTTGGCCGAAGGCAAGCTGCGACCGTACGTGTCGAAGCAGTATCCGCTCGCTGAGGCGCCGCAGGCGCTGCAGGACCTGCTTGCTCGCCGCGCAGTGGGCAAGCTGGTGATCCGGCCATGAACCGTTGCCGTGGTGAAACTTCGCTTGTCGGCGAGCCTGGAAGATGAGCTTTTGGCGTGGCGTGGCCCGGGCCGTGCTCCTGGTGGCGCTTCTGCCGGGTGCCGGCGGTGCCGCCGAGCGTGCGATCGACAAGCAGATCGTGATCGCGGCGAACGTCGATCAGGCCTGGGATGCGTGGACGACCCGCGAGGGCATTGTCAGCTTCTTCGCACCGGAGGCCGTCATCGAGCCGCGCGTCGGCGGTGCCTTCCATATCCATATCGATCCGACCGCGCCGCCGGGTATGAAGGGTGCCGATGACATGCGATTTCTGGCGCTGCAGCCGAAAAAGATGATCTCGTTCGACTGGAATGCGCCGCCCAGTCTGCCGCAGGCGCGCACGCAACGCACATTCGTGATCGTTCGGTTCGAACCCGTGAACGAGCGTGAAACACGCGTCAGCCTGCATCACACCGGCTGGGGAGATGGCGGCGAATGGGACAAGGCGTTCGCGTATTTCGATCGCGCCTGGGGCAACGTCCTGGCCAACCTGAAGAAGCGTTTCGACAGCGGCCCGCAAGACTGGACCGAGTGGCTGAATCAGTTGCGCAAGTGGCGCGAAGAGGCAGCACAGAAGAAATAGTCGACCGCCGTTGTGCGGGTGATTCGCTGCCGGCATCGATCACGCCGGCGCGTCAAGCATCTAGCAGGAGCGCCTTGCAGTGAGCAACGAGTCCTTTCGCCTGACCTATTCGACGATGTTCAACCCGCCGGCGGAGTTGCACGAGCGCTTCGAGGCGGCGATCGCCCGCGTTCGCGGTCAGCTCGGTCGCGACTACCCGCAATGGGTCGGCGGAGTGGCGCGCGCGGGGCGCGATACTTTCGAGGTCCGCTCGCCCATCGACCGTGACTGGGTGCTCGGCCGCTTCGCGCGGGGTTCGGCCGGGGATGCCGCCGACGCGGTTACGGCTGCGCGCGACGCTTTTCGCGGGTGGGCCGCCGCGCCGTGGCGCGAGCGGGTGCGGCTGTTGCGCCGGGCCGCGGCGCTGATCGAGGAGCGCGTCTACGAGATCGGCGCCGCGGTGGCGCTCGAGGTCGGCAAGAACCGGATGGAATCGCTCGGCGAAGTGCAGGAGACAGCCGATCTCTTCTCCTGGTAC
>JAHEDN010000436.1 GCA_024641225.1 Burkholderiales bacterium
CTCGGCGGTGGCCGACATCTTCTGACCGTTGATCACCACCTTGTTCGAGACCAGCTGCGCCAGCATGCCGCCGAGCGGGTAGTAGGTTCCCCCGGTGCCGCCGGTGGCGATACCGAAGAAGATGCGGCCCTGCGCCAGTGCGGCGGGCAGCGCGCCCAGCAGCGTCGTGGCGGCGGCGGCCTTCAGCAGTACGCGTCGTTGCTCGCTCATTTTTTCTCCTCCTGTGTTGTTGGTCTCGATCGATCGACGATCGGTGGTGCAGTATGCCTCGCACCTGCCGATCAAGAAACCGCGCCGGAGCCGTAGCGGCCGACGAGCAGCCGGCCCCGTGCAAAGCGCGACAGCGAATAGGTCTCGATCGGCACCACGCCAGGCTGGCCGAGCATCGCCTGAGCGACGAGCAGTCCGACGGCCGGCGCAAACTTGAAGCCGTGCCCGGAAAAGCCATAGGCGACCCACAGGCCTTCGATGCCGGGCAACGGACCGAGCACGGGATTCCAGTCGGGCGTGACGTCGTACAGACCGGTCCACGACGAGGCGAGGCCGGCCTCGGCATAGGCGGGGAAGCGGCGGGCCACCTGCTCGCCGACTTCCAGCACCTTGTCCAGCGGCACGTCCGCCTGCTCGGTGTCCGGTGCGTCGAGCGCCTCTCCGGGCAGGCCTTCGCTGACCAGCATCTGCGCGCCGCCGTAGCTGCGGCAGTACAGCAACCCCGGCGAGGCGAGGTCCTTGAACACGGGCATCCCGCGCGAGTACGGCGCGGCGCGCGTTTCGAGCGACATCACTGAATGACGTTCGATGGTGAGCGGCAGGGCGAGGCCGGTCCAGCGCGCCAGCTCGCCGCTCCACACGTTCTGGACGCAGATCACCTGGTCGGCGCCGATCTGTTCGCCGCCGCAGAGCACGCCGGTGACGCGATCGCCGCTGCGCGCAAGGCCCGTGACCTCTGCGCCCTCGCGGATCTTCGCGCCCAGACGACGCGCGCTGCGCGCGAATGCCGAGGTGACGAGATAGGCATCGGCGAACCCGGCCTCGGGTTCGTGGCCGATCAGTTCGTCGTCGCCGAACTCGGCGATCGGCAGCAGTGCGCGCGCCCGCGGCGCATCGATTTCCTCGACGCAGATGCCGAAGTGACGCTGGCCGTCGAGCGCCATGCGCAGCGCGTCGCTCTTCTCGCCGGCAGGCGCCGCGATCAGGTAGCCGCAACGCGTGAGACCGCAGTCCGCCTCGGGGTCGTCGAGGTAGCGCGGGAAGTCGGCGAATACCCGCCACGCCGCCTGTGCCAGCGCGACGTTCTCGGCCACCGTGTAGTGCGTGCGCAGGATGCAGGAGGACTGCGCGGTCGTACCCTGACCGATCATGCCGCGCTCGAGCAGAAGCACGCGGCGCTGGCCCAGACGCGCGAGGTGATACGCGATAGACGCGCCGATCACTCCGCCGCCGACGACGATCGATTCGTACCGTTCCATATGTGTGCTTCGCCCTTACCCTTGCCGCGGGTAGTGTCAAGGCGACCTTCCGCGCGCGTCGATGCTAGCGCGGCGGGCCGCGCCAACTAGAATTGCGCCCGGTTCCGAGGTTGCATCAATGACATCGCGCGTGAAGCTTGTATTGAGCGGGGTGCTGCTGCTGGGCGCCGTGGCCGGATGTGCCACGCTCGACACCTGGCAGCGCAAGGCGATCTTCCAGCACGAGCGTGCGGCGACAGACGCGCGCTTCGCCGGCGTCGCGCCGCCTGATGGCACCGAGGCTTTCGACCTGACGCTGGCCAACGGCGATACGGTGCAAGCCTGGTATCGCGAGGCGGCAGCCGATGCGCCAACGGTGCTGTTCCTGCACGGCGCGCGTCGCAATCTGAACGGCAGCCAGTACCGGATCGATCGCCTGGCCGGGCTCGGCTTGAACGTGCTGGCGATCGACTACCGGGGCTTCGGCCGGTCGACCCCGCTGCTGCCGTCAGAGGATTCGGCGCTCGAGGATGCGCGGCTGGCGTTCGACGAACTCGTCCGGCGCCAGCCCGATCCGCGTCGGCGTTTCGTCTATGGCTACAGCCTCGGCGGGGCACTCGCCATCGCGCTGGCCGCGGAACGCGATGGGCTGGCCGGCGTGGTCGTCGAATCCTCGTTCACCAGCATCACCGATCTGGTGCGGTCGACACGCTGGGGCTGGCTGCCCTTCGTGGACGTGGCGGTCACTCAGGAGTTCGATTCGCGTTCGCGCATCGCGCGCGTGAACGAACCGCTGCTGCTGCTGCACGGCACGGCGGACGGGGTGATCCCGCACACGATGAGCGACGAGTTGCTGGCTGCGGCAACGTTGGTGGATCCCGGCTACAAGCGGGTCGTGAAGTTCGAAGGGGCGAGCCATCGTGGCGCGCCGTTCGTGGATCGAGCGGGCTTCGATCTTGCAGTGCGCGATTTCGTTGGGCTGGCGCAGCGGGCGCAGCCCTTCGCCGCGCTTTCGCCCTGACCTCGTCCTTGATCGGGCGGCGGCGCGTTCCGACGCGACAGCAGCGGCATTC
>JAHEDN010000086.1 GCA_024641225.1 Burkholderiales bacterium
GACGGCAACGTTGTGGATGTCATATTGGAAGTACTTGGTCTGCTCCCACGCGAGCGTCGTTTGGCCAAATGCCGCGGAAACCCACGTGGTCAGGGTGCCCAGCAGCGCCCAATGGGCCAGTCTGCGTATCGCTGTCATTGTTCTCATGATCTCTCCCCTCAATTGGCCCAATGATTTCGAAGACAGTCCGTTGCGTGCAGTGGCTTGCTTCATCACACCGCGCTCCGGGTTGGAGTGAGTCAGGCGCGCCTGGCTCGCTGCTCGGATAAGGTGGCTGAAATCGTTGCCGAATGCACGGTCCGGAACTGCCGCGCCAATCATTGATCCAGACGGAGACTCTGAGGGCGTCGGTTAGCGTGATCAGGTGGCATCTTGATGTCCTAGCGCTTGCCGGAAACGTGCCGTCTGCTAGTTCAACTGGATGGCATCCCATTGGCCTAGCTCTCACGCGATCGCGGTGAGCGATGCTCATCGCTCACGAGTTCACTCTTCTTGTAGCCCGCCGCGCGGGCGCCGCCGTGATTTGCACCAAGGGGCAGACGACGTTGCCCTATCCGCCGATGACGCCCAGTGCCGCTCGCCGCAGCATCGCGAACTGCCTCGAAGGCCTCTGGGTCGGCGGGATTGCGCGGTCTCGGTAACGCTGTGGCACGGCTGCGCTGGAGAGCGCTACCCGCTACTTAGACCATGCATGCGCGCTGGATCCGTTGTGATCGCCAGTTTCCCGGTGTCGTTCACCGTGGCCGAGGCACCGGTCGGTGCGGCCTGCAAGGATGAGCCGAGGGCGGTCCGGGCGGAGATCGACAGGAACGGCGACAATTACACGGCGGCGCGTCGTGAACTGGCAGGCGCCTTTGCTGTTGTTCCCATCATCGAATTGAAGGGAGAAGTGAAGATGCTACGAAAAGCACTGCTGCTCGGCCTGCTGGCGCTTTCGCTGGTGGCGCCGGGCGTGTATGCGCAGCAGACGGCGGCGGCGGGGACGGCCGCGCCAGTGGCCAATGCGGTCGACCCGGGGGCGATCCAGGCGCTCAAGGACATGGGCGCGCACCTGATGACGCTCAAGCGTTTCCAGGTGTCCACCGACCTGACTGGCGAGCGGGTGCTGACCGATGGTCAGAAGCTGCAGCACTCGGCAGCCGCCGAGATGGACGTCGACCGGCCGAGCCGGATTCGCGTGCGCATGTCCAGCGCCCGATCTGAGCGCGAACTGATCTATGACGGCAAGGCGGTCACCCTGTACACGCCGGCGCAGAAGTACTACTCGCGCGTCGAGTTCGACGACACTCTGGCCGGACTGGTCACGCGGCTGCAGGAGCGGTTCGGCGTCGAGATGCCGCTGTCGGACCTGTTCATCTGGGGCACCCCGGCGGCGCCGATCGAGCAGATCCAGTCGGCGATGAACGCCGGCCAGGACTTCGTCGGCGACGATCTGTGCGACCACTACGCCTTCCGCCAGGGCGCGCTGGACTGGCAGGTCTGGATCACCACGGGGGCCAAGCCGCTGCCGCGCAAGATCGTCATCACCAATCGCTCCGACGAGGCGCGGCCGCAGTCGGTGTCTCTGATCGCCTGGAACCTGAAGCCGGCGTTCAAGGACGCGGTGTTCAATTTCGTCCCGCCGAAGGGCACCACGGCGGTCGAGATCGTTCCGTTGAAGACGAAATAGAGGAGCGCAGACATGACACACGCAATCAGCAAACGTCGGTGGGCGTCTTTGGCCGTTCTGGTCGTGCTCGGCCTTGCCCTGGCCCCGGTCATTGAGGCGGCCGACAGGCGAGGCGGTGGCGGCGGGGGTGCACGAGCCAGCAGTGGAGGCGGCGCGCGCGCCGGCGGTGCCAAGCAGAAACCGCAGGTCAACAACAGCAAGCAGGACAAGCGCACGAACAACGTTCGCAACACGAGCGTCAACAACGTCAATAACAGCGTCAACGTGAACAAGAACGTCAACGTGAACGTCGACAGCCGTGGCGGCTGCTGCGGCTGGGACAACGACTATCACCCGGTTGCCACGGCGGCCGCGGTGACAGCGACGGTTGCCGTGACTTCCGCCGTCGTCGGTGCAATCGTCAACGCCCCGCCGCCCGGCTGCGTGCCGGTGAACTACGGCGGGATGATCTACCAGCAGTGCGGCGCGACTTGGTACATGCCGCAGGGCGCGCAGTTCGTGGTGGTCAATCCGCCGTATTGATGGCCTCATTGAACATGTCCTCGACCATGAAACCTGATGCAGGCGCGATGTCAATCACGCGCTTCCTGACCACCCTCATGGCGGCCGCCTGCCTGGCACTTTCAGCGCCGGCATCAGTGGCGCAGGTCCCGGGCAAGACCTCTGCCGCGGAGCTGAGCCGCCAGTCGCAGAGCGCGCTGCAGCAGCTGTATGCGAAGGTCCCGGCGGCTAAGTCGATCGGCAAGAGCGCGGCGGCCGTGCTGGTCTTCCCGAGCGTCACCAAGGCCGGCCTCGGCGTCGGCGGGCAGTACGGCGAGGGGGCGCTGATCAGAGACGGCAAGGCCGTCGCCTACTACAACACGGCCGGCGCCTCGTACGGTCTGCAGGTCGGCGTGCAGACGTACGGCTATGCAATGTTCTTCATGAATCAGGCCGCGCTGCAGCAGCTCGACAAGACCGAGGGCTTCGAAGTGGGCGTCGGACCGAGCGTCGTCGTGCTGGACGAAGGCAAAGCGAAGAGCATGACCACGACCACCATGAAGGACGACGTCTACGCTTTCATCTTTGGCCAGAGAGGCCTGATGGCCGGCCTTGGCGTGCAGGGAAACAAGATAAGCAGGATCCGTCCGAAGTGAGCGTGCTGCCGCTACGACCGATCCTCGACAGCCGCTGGCGGCGGGCAGTGTCGGCGCTCATGAGGATGCCCAGGTGAACTCATCGCAGTCCGCGGCGGACATGCTTCAGTTCCCGCTGGTGCGCGGCGACCTTCCGTTCCGGTTGCAGCGCCGCCTCGGGTTGATTCCGGCCGATGGCCTCGGCCTCGTTCGGCGGGCCGTGTTCTGGTCGATGCTCGGCTGGTTGCCGATTGTCCTTTGGGCGATCTACGTCAACCGTGCGCTGCCCGGCATCGCGGCCGAGCCGCTGCTGGCGCACTTCGGCATCCATTCGCGCCTCTTGTTTGCGGTGCCGCTGCTGATCGTTGCCGAAGGACCGGCCAACGCGCTAACCGCACGGCTGCTTCCGCAACTCGTGCAATCCGGCATCGTTTCCCCGGAGGCGCTGGCGCCCTTCCGCTCGACGCTTGCGGCGACGGCACGCCTGCGCGACGCAACGCTGCCGTGGCTCGTCATTCTTGGTGTCGTCGTCGCCTTCGCGACGACTTCGGAAGCCATCCACCACGCGCACGAGATCGATTGGGCAAGGGAGGGCGCTGCGGAAGCGGCGCCCGGCTTCGGCGGCCTGTGGTACCTGTACGTTGGCCGGTCGATCTTCCTGGCGCTGGTGCTGGGCTGGCTGTGGCGCGTCGTGCTGCTTGTCGTGTTGTTCCGGCGGATCGCGCGACTGCCGCTGTCGATCGTGCCCACGCATCCGGACCGCACGGGTGGCATCGGCTTCCTCGAGTGGATGCCGGCTGGATTCGCGCTGGTCGTGCTGGCCATCGGGATCGTGGTGGCGTCGCGATGGGCGCACGATGCCGTCTATCACGGCCTGGCGCTGCCCTCGCTGCACATACAGATGATCGCTTTCGTGGTCGCGAGCATGGTGCTCTTCCTGCTGCCGCTCGCGGCCTTCTCGGGGCCGCTGAAGCGAGCGAAGCGGCGGGCGATACTCGACTACGGCGCGCTGGTGGGCCGGCACGGACGGCTCGTGCACGAGCGCTGGATCCTCGGCAGGCCGGTCGCCGACGACGCCGTGCTCAACGCACCGGAACTCGGACCGGTCGCCGATACTGCAGCCGTGTTCGATGCGGTGAAGGCGATGCGCACGGTGCCGATCGGCAAGGCGGCCGTGCTGCCGATTGCGGCGGCCGCCATCCTGCCCATGCTTGCGGTGCTGGCGATCCAGGTGCCGGTCAAGGAACTGCTGCTGAAGCTTCTCACGGCACTGATCTGACCGTCGTGACCTGTACGAATGGGCAGCACGCGGTTCATCGCAGCGTTGTGCAGAGCGACGCTCAACCATCCGAGGCTCAATGGCAAAGCGTTCGCCCGCTCGCGGCGTGACAGACATCAAGCCCGGGTAGGAGAAGAACCGTCACCGTTCGGACCGGAATCGAAGGAGAGGACATGAGGGCGCCCTTGGCAGCATCACGCACTTTGCGCTGGGTGTGCGTGGTGATTGCGATGATCACCCTTGGCGCATCGCCGTCGGCATCTGCCTGGATCTATCCCGAGCACCGCGACATTGCCGTGCTGGCCGTGCAGGGGCTGGATGCCGAACGCAAGGCGGTGTTCGATCGTCTTTGGCAGGAGGCGCGCGGCGGCGCCGAGCAGAAGTTGTGTGCCGAAGCGGCCGATGCCGCGCAGGGACTGGCGCCGCCTTGCATCGACTGGGCGGCATTGTCGGGTATCGCCGGCGATCACTCCTGCTCCAGCCAGCAGATGCTCGACACCGTGCGCAAGGACGACTGGATCCTGACGGTCGCCGACGTCGCGGCACAGCTCAAGAGCGATCTGTCGCGAATTCCGGTCACGGCACGTCCGGACCAGGCCGAGGGCATTTCGGCGTTTCTGGCGGACCCCCGGCGCCGCCTGGCCGACGAAGCCAGCCGGGCCCAGCGCGTCAATGCCTTGCGCACCGCCGATACGCGGCTGCAGCGTGCCGATCCACAGTACGCGACGCGTGCGGACGCGAACCTGGCGCATTTCCTGATGCCGCGCCCGGACACCAACCTCAATCCCACCGCCTACGGGCTCCTGACACTGAAGCCGGGCGCGGAGCTGAACGCGGTCGGCGTCTATGCCTGGTTTCACATCAGCGCCCTGCAGAAGGCGAGCCGGCTGGCCAACGAGCAGCTGCCGGTTGAGCAGCGCCGGGCGCTGGCGCGGGCGATGCTGTTCGACGAGGCGTTTGCGCTGCACTTTCTCGAAGACACGTACGCCTCAGGCCACGTGGCCGGCAGCTGGGGCGGCGTCTCGCAGCGCAAGGGCACGCATGATTTCTACAACCAGAACGGCATCGAGGTGTTCACCTGGCAGGGTCGCGAGCGGACGATCGTGCTGATGGGCGACGCGCACATGCGGCCCGAGGACGCCGCGCTCGCCGCAGCATCAGTGCGCACGAGCCTGGCGCAAGTGCTGGACGCTGCTACCGGCCGCTCGCGCGGATACAGCGTTCCGTACGAACCGCAGGCCCCGGCCGCGGCGGACGCTTTTGACATCTGCAAGAACGCGACCATCGCCGACCGCGGCTTGCGACTGGGTAGCGGCGGCACGAGTCCGTACGCCCCGGTACTGCTTGAAGCGCTTCTGGATACGCCGGTCCCTGGCCTCGGGCCGGGCCTCGGCGCACTGCCGCGTGCGCGCAGCGAGGTTGGCGCCTTCATGGGCCTGGCGGCGACGATCGAGGGGCGTGGCGTCAGCGGAGGCTTCGAGGCGTCGCAGAACGACAAGGGTTTCGTTCCCGGGCTCGACCTCGGGTTTCGCGTCGGCGTGGGACTCGAAGGCGCGCTGGGCGATGCCGGAGACGGGCTGGCCTACTTACAGGTCGGCTTCCATGCCGACGGCCCGTCGACCAACAAAGTCACTTCGAGAGGAGCGATTGTCGGCGGGAGCCTCGATGCCGCCATCCCGTCGCGCGGGGGCCTGTCGGCGCGCGTCCGCTTGCCCTATTACCTGATCCCCGGCGATCTTCTGCTGCTGTCACCGATGTACTTTTTCGCGCCGGAGAACTACACGCAGCTGGGCGTCACCGCCGTGAACGGAGGTCTGCTGGGCTGGCAGCGGGGCTGGGCCACGCGCTTCGGTCGGTTCCAGTTCGTCCTCGGCCGTGAACTCGGCGTGACGTGGTATGGGCTGCGCGGCCAGCAGCAGTTGGTTGCGCCACCCGGCGACGGGGCGGCTGTGCCGCGGGTGGTCAACTTCAAGTCGACCTATTTCGACTTGCCGATCCTGGAGTACCGGCCCTATCGGGCGTTTTCCGCCAACCAGAGCTCTGCGCTGCTGTTTCAGCTGTTTGCCGGCGTCGACGTGCCGCACGGCGTGTCCGTCGCCACGCCGCCCGGCGCATCGGTCAACCTGGACACCCTCTATGTGCTCGGCGTACGCCTGGTCTTCGACTGGAGGTACTACTGGTGACGCGTAGGCGGGGGCGTTCTTCGCCATCAACGCCAGAGGGAACGAGGGCGCGCATTGCTGCGAGCTTGCGCCGTAGCCGCTGGCGGGGTGACCGACGTCTGGTGGCGTTGCTGGTGGCCGGCTTGCTCGGCGGCTGTGCCGTGTCGCCGCTGATGCCGTACTCGGCCGAAACGCAGCCGCTTGTCCTGCTGCCGGCGGCCCAGGCCGGCGTTCAGGACAAGCGTGGCCGGTTCCGCGAGATTTTCTGCGCGGTGCTCGAGGCCCGCAAGGCAGAACTGCCTGACCACCGATCGTGCGACGAGGCGCTGACGCGGGTCGGCGCTGAGCCAGCCGCGAACGGCGGGCCGGTGCCGCTCGCACCGTCGTCACGCGGGCTTGTCGCAGCCTTCGTCCCGGGCTTCGGGTGGGACTGCATCGAAACATGGCTCGAGGCCCCCGGTACCGCCGGCGAGCACCTGCGCGCCCAGGGCTACGACTTCCTTCAGCTCCAGGTTGAGGGGCTGTCCAGCTCGGCGCGCAACGGCCGGCTCATCCGCGACGCCATCATGAGCCGGCCGGTCGAGTCGGGCCCGCCGCGACTGGTGCTCATCGGCTACTCGAAGGGCGCGCCGGACATCCTTGAAGCGATTGCCGCTTATCCCGAGTTGCGCAGCCGTGTAGCGGCAGTGGTGAGCGCGGCCGGTTCAGTCGGCGGCTCGCCGCTCGCCAACGATGCGGAGCAGTACCAGGCCGACCTGCTGCGCCATTTCCCCGGCGCCGCCTGCACTTCGGGCGACGGCGGGGCCGTGGCCAGCATGCGACCCGCGGTGCGCCAGGCATGGCTCGCCGCCCATCCGCTGTCAAAGGAGGTCCGTTATTACTCGCTGGCCACATTCCCGCAACCCGAGCGCATGTCGTCGCTGCTGAAGTGGTCCTATGACAAGCTGGCGCAGGTCGACGCCCGCAACGACAGCCAGATGATCTTCTACAACCAGATCATTCCCGGCAGCACGCTGCTGGGATTCGTCAATGCCGATCACTGGGCGCTGGCCGTGCCCATCGCCCGCAAGAAACGGATGCTGGCGACCGTGTTCGTCGACCAGAACGCCTATCCGCGCGAGGCACTGGCGGAAGCTGTCATGCGCTTCATCGAGGAAGACCTCGAGGGGCCGCGTTGAAAGGCGCAGCCGCATTCGTCATCCGATGCACTGCGCGCAACTTCAACGCAGTCCAGCGGATGAATCGCCGCAGGCAGGAAAGGGACTAAGAATATGAACGCGCTGCGCGTCGTTTGCATTGCTTCTCTGTCGCTGGTTCTGGCTGCCTGCGCGAGCAAGAAGGTCGAGCCTTATCCGCGACCCGCACCCGAGCATGCTCTGCCGGCGGCGCCGGCGGGCACCTTCGCCGGGATCGAGACCGCCATCCGCGATCGGCACGGCGCCGAGGTATCCGGCTTCGAACTGCTCGACCGCAACGAAGATGGCCTGCGCTGGCGGCTGGCGCTGATCGATTCGGCCACCCGATCGATCGATGTGCAGTACTACCTGTGGTACGGCGACGCGGCCGGCCGGATCCTTGCCAAGCGACTGCTCGATGCTGCCGATCGCGGGGTCCGGGTGCGCATGCTGGTCGACGACCTGAACACGCTGCTCGCCGACGCGGGCACGGTCAAGCTGCGCGACGACGTCGTCGCGGCGATCGACGCCCATCCGAATTTCGAGATCCGACTGTTCAACCCGTGGAAGGACCGCACGCTCGGCGGCCGGGCCGGCGAGTCGCTTGCCGAACTGGAGCGTGTGAACCAGCGCATGCACAACAAGGCGATGATCATCGACAACCGGGCGGTCATCCTCGGCGGGCGCAACATCGGCGACGAGTACATGGGCCTGCACCCGCAGTTCAATTTCCACGACCTGGATGTGATCGGCATCGGCCCGGTGGCGCGCCAGACGTCGACGGTGTTCGACCTCTTCTGGAACAGCGACTGGGTCATGCCGGCCGCGGCGCTCAGGTTGCCGACGACGCCGGGCGACCTGGATGCTGCCCGGGCGCGGCTGGTGCAGCAGCTCGAAGAAACTGCTTCGCTCGCGCGATTCCCGATCGCGCCGCGGTCGTGGTCGGCCGAGCTTGCCGCGCTGGGCGGCCGCCTGCACATCGGTACCAGCCGCGTGGAGACGGACAGGCCGGCCGCCGACACGATCCGCCAGGAGATGCTGGAGGTGATCTTCGCGCTGATGCAAAGCGCGCAGCGCGAGTTGCTTATCGTCAACGCCTACATCATTCCCGGCGACCGCTCGATCGAGATCCTGCAGGGGATGAAGGAGCGCGGCGTGAAGATGAAGATCCTCACCAACTCGCTCGCCTCGCACGACGTGCCGGCGGTCAACAGCCACTACAAGCAATGGCGCAAGCGGATCCTCGACGCGGGCGTCGACCTGCACGAGATCCGCCACGACGCCGCGATCCAGCCGCTGGTCTCGGACACGCCGCCGACGCATGCCGAGTTCATGGGCCTGCATTCGAAGGGGATGGTCGTTGACCGAAGACGTGTCTACATCGGGTCGATGAACTTCGATCCGCGATCGGCCTTCATCAACACGGAG
>JAHEDN010000087.1 GCA_024641225.1 Burkholderiales bacterium
ACGGCGCATCGCGTTCTCCACGTTGTACACGCCCAGGCGTTCGAGATTCTTGATCACCATGTAGGCGGTCGGTCGGGGCATTTCGACCTCGTCGCCGGCGCACGCGGTATCCGGGACGAAGCCCTGCTTCGCGCCGCCGTCGAGCAGGATGTCGAGCATGTCGCGCGTGAAGCCCGTGGTCACGCCGATCCGGATGCCCTGCTTCTGCAGGCCCTTGACGACGTCGCCGACACCGGGCAGCAGTTCGTGGTAGTTGCCCTTGCGCAGCAGGTCGAGCTGGGTCGGGACGAAGTCGGCAAACATCGCGTCGACGTCGGCCTGCGTCGGCTCACGGCCGAACTTAACGACGAACCGGCCGCGGACGGACTCGATCTCGGTGATCGCCTTGATGTGGAGGTCCTTGCGCAGCCCCATCGGTGCGCGCGCCTCGGGCATCGAGATTTCTAGCCCGTACTTGCGGAACACCTCGACGAAGACGATCGCCGGCGCGTCGACATAGCGGTCCATCGTCGTGCCCGAGCAGTCCAGCATCACGTAGCCGACGCTGCGCTGCGTGTTTTCGTCGTCGAACTTCTTCTGCTGCGCGGCCGCATGGCGGATGTCGTCCGGGACACGGCCGGCCGGGGAAAGACGGGAAAGAACGGAATCGGTCATCGTTAGCTCCTGGAAGAAAGACGGGTCACCGGCGCGCCGTGCGGCGCCACGCCTGCGTACGCACGACCAGCCACCACTCGATCAAGAAGAAGACGGCAGTGACCACCGCGGAGGTCGCCACGATCAGCGTGGCCATGGCCGCGGCCGCCCCGACGTTGCCCGCCTCGTCCAGGTGCAGGATCGAGATTGCCGCCAGCGTGGTCTTCGGCGAATAGAGAAACACGACCGCCGAGATCGTGGTCATCGCGTTGACGAAGTAATAGCGGCTGATGTCGACCACCGAAGGCAGGCACACCGGCACGGTGACGCGCCAGAACGTCTTGTAAAAGGGCACCTTCAACGAGGCCGACACCGACTCGAATTCGTTATCGAGCTGCTTGAGCGCGGTGAGCGCGGTCAGGTGGCTGCTCGAATAGAAGTGCACGATCGTGGAAACCACGAGGATCGCCATCGTGCCATACAGGAAACCGAGCGGATTGTCCGGGTTGTTGAAGAAGACGATATAGCCGATGCCCAGCACCAAGCCCGGCACCGCCATCGGCATCATCGCCTGCATCTGCGCCAGCGGCCGCAACCAGCCGAAGACCTTCGACTTCTCGATGCCGGTCTTCTCCAGCCAGTAGGCCCCGGCAAAAGTCACCGCCGCGCCGCACACGGCGCACCACGCGGCCATCACCACGCTGTTGCGCCAGGCGTGGTCCACCCCGGCCTCTTCGAAGCCGTAGGTGTAGTGGTTTAGCGTGAACGACAGGTTGTACGGCCAGACTTTGACAAACGAGCCGAACACCGCCATGCCCAGCACCAGCAGCAGCACGGCTGAGACAGCCAGCACGTAGGCGAGCAGCAGCGCATCGCGCAGACGCTCGGGTCGCGGCGCATACGGCACGCTGCGCGCGGTCAGCAGCGCCTTCTGCCGGCGCCGCACCGCGCTGTCGATGGCGAAGGCGACGAGCGCCGGCACCAGCAGCACCAGGCCCACGACCGCGCCCATCGAGAAGTTCTGCTGGCCGACCACCTGCTTGTAGATGTCGATGGCCAGGACCGAGTAGTTGCCGCCGATCACCTTCGGCACGCCGAACTCCGAGACCGCCATCGTGAACACGACCAGCGCCGCCGAGATCAGGCCGTAGCGCGCGCCTGGCAGCGTGATGGTCAGGAACTTGCGCCAGCCCGGCGTGGCCATCGAGTCAGCGGCCTCGTACAGCCGCGCGTCCGACAGCGCCAGCCCGGCGAGCAGGATCATGACCGCGTGCGGGAACGAGGCGAAGCTCATTGCCAGCACCATGCCCGGCAGTCCGTAGACTGTCTTCAGCCCGAACCACTCGATGACGAACTTAAGCCAGCCCTGGTTGCCGAACAGGTAAATAAAGGACAGCGCCGCCAGCAGCGACGGCGCCAGGATCGGGATCATCGCGACGTTGCGCCACAGGCCCTTGAACGGAATGCAGGTGCGCTGGATTGCGTAGGCGAACAGGAACGCGGCCGGCACCGTAATCAGCGTCGTCAGCGCGGCGAAAGTCAGCGTGTTGGTCGCCGAATAGGCGAACACGGGCGATGCGAAATAGCTCGCGAAATTGACAAGACCAACGAACTCGCCGGAGCGGTTCTCGAGGCTGCGTACGAGCAGACTGGCCAGAGGCACGGTCAGGAACAGCAGCAACGCGGTCGCCAGAAGTACGACGCCGCCGCGCGCGACCAGCGCCTCGGTCCACAGGGAGAGGCTGCGCGGCAACGGCCCACGCTGCGCAAGGGCGCTCACGGTTCGCCCTTCGCCCTTCGGGCGGTCCCCCTGAGGGAGAGCTGAGCGCCTTCGGGCGGCCGGGCGGCGCTCATTGCTGCGGGAAGACGCGGACGCGCTCGCCGCGCAGCGCGAAGGGGATGCGGGCGCCCTCGCGGACGTCGAGTTCGAGCGCCTGGTTCAGCGAGAAGTAAATCAGCATCGACTGGCCGTCGAAGCCTTCGACGTCGATCGTCGCCAGGCAGAAGGTGCCGAGAAAGTCGAGGTTGCGCACCGTGCCGCGCACGAGATTCGGCCTTCCTTCGAGCGGCCCAGAATCCTCGAGCACGCGATCCTCGGGCCGCAGGTACAGCCGGGCCGGCTGCCCTTGCGCAAGCCCGTTGGCCGAGGCGGTCAACTCCACCTGGCCGACGCGATATCGGCCTTCGCCCACGCAAGTCGCCGAGAGCACGTTGACCTTGCCGATGAAGTCGGCGACAAACGGGGTGACCGGACGCTCGTAAACCTCGAGTGGCGCGCCGACCTGCTCGATCACGCCATGGTTCATCACCACCACGCGATCGGCCATCGACAGGGCCTCCTCCTGGTCGTGCGTGACCAAGATCGTGGTCACCCCAAGCCGCCGCTGTAGTTGCCGGATTTCGCCACGCAGCCGCTCGCGCTCCTTCGCATCCAGCGCCGACAAGGGCTCGTCGAGCAGCAGCAGGCTGGGCGCCGTGGCCAGCGCCCGGGCCAGGGCGATACGCTGCTGCTGGCCGCCGGACATCTGCGATGGGTACTTGGGGCCCGAGTCTGCGAGGCCGACCAGGGTCAGCAGTTCGGCGACACGGGCGTCGACCTCGGCCCGGCCGCGGCGCCGGTTCACCAGCCCGTAGGCGACGTTGTCGCGGATGGTCAAGTTCGGAAACAGCGCATACGACTGGAACACAATGCCGTAGTCGCGCGCCGCCGGCGGCGCGCTGGAAACGTCACGACCGTCCTGGATCACTCGGCCGCGCGTCTGCGTTTCCAGGCCGGCGATGATCCTGAGCAACGTCGTCTTGCCGCAGCCCGATGGGCCGACGAAGCAGACCAGTTCGCCGCGTTCGATCGTCAGATCGACCGACTTCAGCGCGACGAAGGCACCAAAGGACTTCTCGATGCGCTCGAGTCTGAGCGCTTCCGCAGCGGCGCTTTCGATCATCTGTTCAGGACTCTGCGAAATCGCCGCGGTGACGGCAGCTGTGCCGCCTGTGACGCCCGCTACGCGGCCTGTGAGCGTCGCACGCTTGCGACCGACTCACAGGCGCGAAGCGCCGTCACGGCGCCACAGACCTCGTCATCCCTGATGCCTTACTTCGGCGCCGCCTTGCTCTCGTAGCGCTTGCTCCACTCGGCAAGGATTCTCTCGCGGTTCTTGGCGGCCCACGAGAAATCGTTCTTCACCAGGCGGTTGCCGTAGTCGGCGGGCACGTTCGGCAGGGTCTTGTTCATCGACGGCACGGCAACGATGGCGAAGTTGTTCGCATACAGCCCCATCGCCTCGTCGGAGACCGCCCAGTCAAGCAGCTTCTGTGCCGCGACCGTGTTCTTGGTCCCCTTGTAGATGCCGATGGCCTCGAGGTCCCAGCCCAGGCCTTCCTTCGGGAACACCAGTTCGATCGGCTTGCCCTGGGCCTTCTCCCGGTTGGCCCGGTACTCGAACGAAATGCCGACGACATACTCGCCGTTGGCGGCCGAGGCGCACGGACGCGAACCGGAATGCATGTACTGCGCGATGTTCTCGTGCAGCCCGTCCATGAACTTCCAGCCGTCCGCCTCGCCCCACAGTTGCAGCCAGGCCGATACGTCGAAAAAGCCAGTTCCGCTGGAAGCGGGATGCGGCATCACGATCTGGCCCTTGTAGACGGGCTTGGTGAGGTCTTTCCAGGACTCCGGCTTCGGGATGTTGCGCTTGGCCGCCTCGACGGTGTTGAAGCAGACGGTCGCGCCCCACACGTCCATGCCGAACCAGGCCGGCGGATTCTTCGGATCGCGATATTGCGCGACGACGCGCTCCAGTCCCTTCGGCGCGTACGGCTGCAGCATCCCCTCGGAGTCGAAGATCGCCATGCTGGTGGCCGCCACGCCCATGATCACATCGGCCCTCGGGTTGGCCTTCTCGGCCAGCAAGCGTGCCGTGATGATCCCCGTCGAGTCGCGCACCCACGTGATCGAGACGTCCGGATTCGCCTTCTCGAAGGCAGTCTGGTAGGCCTTCAACTGGTCGGTCTCGAGCGCCGTGTAAACGGTGAGCTGCGTGACCTGCGCAGTCGCAGCACCGGCGGCAAGCGCAGCACACAGGCCAGTGGCAAGCGCAGTGGCAATACGTCGATTGAACATGCGGACTTCCTCCTTGATGAGAACCGCGCGGCGCGGTGACGACCGGACTTCGTTCGATTTTTCGCCCGAACCCCGCAATCGGCCAGTTTCGCCAGCGCGGGTGACCGCGCCGTGACGTACCGCCGGCGACGCGCCGCTCGGCGCTGGCCCAGTGCGGGGGCATGTCTCCGTGGGCCGAGCAGTCTAGGGAGCAAGCGTACGCAGCGTCAATTGTTTTTTGCTGATTGTCGACAATCTGCTTTGAGCACCCTACACTGCGCGGCATGGCCTCCCGAACCGATGCCGCCGGCGCCGTCGTGTTGCCCCACCCGACCATCGCGCTGCTGCGATCGGCGTCGCTTGCCTCCGCCGCGCAGCAGGAGATCGAGCGGCTGATCCTCAGTGGTGAGTTGCCACCCGGCGCCAAGCTGACTGAGGCAATGCTCTCCGAGCGGCTCGGTGTGTCGCGCGGCCCGATCCGGGAGGCGTTCCGGCGCCTCGAGGAAGCCGGCTTGGTGCTGCAGCAGAAGAACCGCGGCGTGTTCGTGCGCGATATCGCCCTCGATGAAGCCGCGGAGATCTACGACCTGCGCGCAGTGATGGACGAACTTGCCGGCCGCCGGCTGGCGCGGTCGATCACTGCCGAGCAGTCTCGGTCATTGCGTGGCATCGTCGACCGGATGGAGCAGGCGGCACGCGCCGACGACGCCGATGCCTACCATCTGCTCAACCTCGAGTTCCACGACCGTCTGGTGGAGTTTGCTGGCAACCGCAAGATGGCGGCGATCTATCGCCGGCTGGTGAAGGAGTTGTCACTGGCCCGGCGACGCAATCTCGGCAAGGAACAGGCGCTGTCGCACTCGGTCGCGGAACACCGGCAGATTCTCAAGGTCCTCGGGTCGGGCGATGCCGAAGCGGCCGGCCGCGCGCTCTACGAGCACGCCGAAAGCAGCAAGCGGCGCATGCTCAGCGATGAGCCGCACGCGGCACCGGGGCGTGCCGGTGCCGGCCGCAAGGGATCCTGATTCGATGTTGACCGTCAACGGCCGCAGTTACGCGGCACCGAGGCAGCCGACCGTGGTGATCTGCGTCGACGGCTGCGAACCCGACTACATCGCGCAGGCGGTCGCCGCCGGCCGGATGCCGACGATGAAGCGCTGGCTGCGCGACGGCACGGCGCTCGTCGCCGATTGCGTGGTGCCGAGCTTCACCAACCCGAACAACCTGTCGATCGTCACCGGAGCGCCGCCATCCGTGCACGGCATCTGCGGCAACTACCTCTTCGATGCAGCCAGCGGCACGGAGGTGATGATGAACGACCCGAAGTGGCTGCGCGCGCCGACGCTGCTCGCCGCGCTCGCCGATGGCGGCGCGAGCGTGGCGGTAATTACCGCGAAGGACAAGCTGCGCCGGCTGCTCGGCCACGGAATGCGCGGCATCTGCTTCTCTTCGGAGAAGGCCGACCAGGCCTCCGAGGCAGAAAACGGCATCGGTGACGTGCTGCCACTGGTCGGCATGCCGGTGCCCGACGTGTACAGCGCGGAACTGTCGGAGTTCGTCTTCGCCGCCAGCGTGAAGCTGCTGGCGACGCGCCGACCGGACGTCCTGTACCTGTCCACCACCGACTACATCCAGCACAAGCATGCGCCGGGCGATCCCGATGCCAACCGCTTCTACGCCATGTTCGACCGCTACCTGGGCGAGTTGGACGCGGCGGGCGCCGTCGTGGCCATGACCGCCGACCACGGCATGAATGCCAAGGTCAGGCTCGACGCCTCGCCGAACGTCATCTACCTGCAGGACTGCGTCGACGCCTGGCTGGGCGCCGGGCGCTCGCGCGTGATCCTGCCGATCACCGATCCCTACGTCGTCCATCATGGCGCGCTCGGCTCGTTCGCGACGATCTACCTGCCCGAGGAAGCGGTCGATGCGGTGCGAGCAGGTTTGCTCGAAACACCTGGCATCGAAGTCGTTCTGCCGCGCGATGAAGCGGCAGCGCGTTTCGAACTGCCGGCCGACCGGATCGGCGACCTCGTGGTGGTCTCCGAACGCAGCGTGGTTCTTGGTACCAGCATCGCGCGGCATGACCTGTCGCAACTCGAGTTGCCGCTGCGCTCGCACGGCGGGATCTCGGAGCAGCGCGTGCCGCTGGTGCTGAACCGGCCGATCGAAGGTCTCGACACGAAACGCCGCTGGCGCAACTTCGATGCCTTCGATCTGGCGCTGAATCACGCGCAGTGACCGGCCCGATGGACGCCCCGATGCCCTCGGTCAGACACGAATGCCTGCGCATCGCCGGCGACAAGGTCGCCACCGAGCGCAGCTTCGAGGTCAGATACCCGTTCACCGGCGAGGTGATCGCCTTGGCGCCGAAGGCGACGGTCGACGACGTCCGCCGCTCGATCGAGACCGCCCGGCGATACCGATGCCGGCTGAGTCGGCACGACCGCTACCGGATCCTGATGCGCGCCGGCGAGCTCATCTCGGCGCGGCGCAGCGAGATCGCGCGCCTTATCACGCTCGAGTCCGGGCTCTGCCTGAAGGACACCCATTACGAAGTCGGCCGGGCCAGCGACGTGCTGCTGTTCGCGGCGAACCAGGCGCTCGTCGACGACGGCCAGGTCTTTTCCTGCGACCTGACCGCGCATGGCAAGAAGCGCAAGGTCTACACGTTGCGCGAGCCGCTGGCCGGCGTGATAACGGCGATCACGCCGTTCAACCATCCCTTGAACCAGGTGATTCACAAGGTTGCCCCGGCGGTGGCCGCCGGCAACCGCATCGTCGTCAAGCCAAGCGAGAAGACGCCGCTGACCGCGTTCGTCCTCGCCGACATCCTGTACGAGGCCGGGCTGCCACCGCCGATGCTGTCGGTGCTGACCGGCGACCCGGGCGAAATCGCCGACGAGATGCTGACCCATGCCGACGTCGACCTGGTGACCTTCACCGGAGGCGTAGCGATCGGCAAGCACATCTGCACCCGCGCCGTCTACAAGCGCCAGGTGCTGGAACTCGGCGGCAACGATCCGCTGATCGTGATGGACGACGCCGATCTCGAAGAGGCCGCGACGCTCGCCTCGGCAGGCTCATACAACAACTCCGGCCAGCGCTGCACGGCCGTCAAGCGGATCCTGGTGCATGAACGCGTCGCCGACGCCTTCATCGAACGGCTGCTCGCCGCCACCGCGCGGGTGAGGTACGGCGATCCGCTCGATCCGGCCACCGACATGGGCACGGTGATCGACGAAGCCGCCGCGATCGAGTTCGAGGCGCGGGTGATCGAAGCCGTTGCGCAGGGCGCACGACTGCTCACCGGCAACCTGCGCCGCGGCGCCCTGTATTCGCCGACCGTGCTCGACCGGGTCAGGCCGGAGATGCGACTGGTGCGCGAGGAGACCTTCGGCCCGGTCTCGCCCGTCATCCGTTTCTCCGACATCGACGAGGCGATACGCATCGCCAACGGCACGCCCTATGGTCTGTCCTCGGCGGTCTGCACCCAGCGACTGGACCACATCACGCGCTTCATCTCCGAACTGGACGTCGGCACGGTCAACGTGCGCGAGGTGCCGGGTTACCGGCTGGAATTGACGCCATTCGGCGGAATCAAGGATTCGGGGCTCGGGTACAAAGAAGGTGTGCTCGAAGCGATGAAGTCTTTCACAAACACGAAGACGTACTCGCTGCCCTGGTAGGGTCGCGGCCGGCGGCGCGCCGGCCGAAGTTGTATACGAACAGGCCGCTGTGCAGCGGCTGCTCTCTTCCTGCGGAGGCCTGAAGCCTTGCATGCACTGCTGAACCTGCTGGCCGCAATCGCGCTGCTGGTCTGGGGGACGCACATCGTGCGCACGGGGGTGCTGCGCGTGTTCGGCGCCAACCTGCGCCACGTGCTGCGTGCCAGCGTCGGGCGGCGCACACGCGCGGTGCTCGCCGGCATCGGCGTCACCGGCGTGCTGCAGAGCTCCACGGCCACGGCACTGCTGGTGTCGAGCTTCGTGGGCCAGGGGCTGATCACCACGTCGGCGGCGCTGGCGGTGATGCTCGGCGCCGACATCGGCACTGCGCTGATGGTGCAGTTCTTCGCGCTGAACCTGGCC
>JAHEDN010000088.1 GCA_024641225.1 Burkholderiales bacterium
CGTAGATCTCCGGGTAGGTCATCGCCAGCCGCACGCCGCGGTGGCCGAGCATGGGGTTCACCTCGGCCATCGCCTTGACCTTTTTCAGCACTTCGGCCTTCTTCTCGATCAGTTCGTCTTCCAGGTGGGACTCCCGGAATTCGGCCAGGCCGCCGAGCAGCCTGGTCAGGCTGCTTTCGTACTTGTGGTGCAGCCGCGGGTTGAGCAGCTTCAGCGTCTCAGGCATCTCCTCGAGGCTGGCGATCGCCTCGCGGAAGTGCCGCAGGTGCGCGATCTCCAGTTCGAGTTGCGCCACCGTCGGCAGAAATTCGTGCATCGGCGGATCGAGTAGGCGCACGGTGACCGGCAACCCGGCCATCGCCTTGAAAATGCCCTTGAAGTCCTCCTTCTGGATCGGGCGCAGCTTCTCCAGCGCCGCCACGCGTGCGGCCCTCGAGTCGGCGAGGATCATCTCCTGCACGATGTGCAGCCGGTCCATCTGGTTGAACATGCGCTCGGTGCGGCACAGGCCGATGCCCTGCGCGCCCCAGTCGCGCGCACGCTGCGCGTCGCGCGGCGTGTCCGCGTTGGCTCGCACGCCGAGCGTGGCCATGCCGTCGGCCCAGCCCAGCAGCGTCGCCATGTCCTGCGAGAACTCGACCTCGACGGTCGGCACTTCGCCGAAGTAGACGGCGCCGTTGGAGCCGTCGATGGTGATCACCTGCCCTTCCTTGAGCACCGCCGGGCCGACGTTCGCGACCTTGTTGTGAACGTCGACCACGATGCTTTCGGCGCCGGACACGCACGGCTTGCCCATGCCGCGCGCCACCACCGCCGCGTGCGAAGTCTTGCCGCCGCGCGAGGTCAGCACCCCCTGCGCGGCGAAGAAGCCGTGGATGTCCTCGGGCTTGGTCTCCTCGCGCACCAGGATGATCTTCTCGCCGGTTCGGCCACGCGTCTCGGCGGTGTCGGCGTCGAAGACGATCATCCCCGAGGCCGCGCCCGGCGAGGCCGGCAGGCCGGTGGCAAGGGGCTGGCCCTTGAACGACGGATCGAGCCGCGGCACCAGCAGCTGCTCCAGCATCTCGGGTGGCACGCGCAGCAGTGCACGTCTTCGGTCGATCAGCCCCTCGCGTTCCATCTCGACCGAACTGCGCACGAGCGCCAGCGCGTTCATCTTGCCGTTGCGCGTCTGCAGCGCCCACAGCTTGCCGCGTTCGATCGTGAACTCGAAGTCCTGCACCTCGCGATAATGTGACTCGAGCTTCGCTGCCAGTTCCATCAGCTGCTCGTGCAGGGCCGGCATCTCCTGCGCCATCGCGGCGATAGGCTTCGGGGTGCGGATCCCGGCGACGACATCCTCGCCCTGCGCATTCGTGAGGTATTCGCCGTACACGGCGCGCTCTCCCGTGCCGGGGTTGCGCGTGAATCCGACGCCGGTGGCCGAATCGTCTCCCAGGTTGCCGAACACCATCGTGCAGATGTTGGCCGCTGTTCCGTTGGCCATCGAGGGCGTGATCCGGAACTGGCGCCGGTAGTCGACCGCCCGTTTGCCGTTCCACGAGCGGAACACCGCGGCGATCGCGATCTCGAGCTGCCGGTGCGGATCGTCGGGAAACGAGTGGCCCGTGTGGACGCGCACGACCTCCAGAAAGCGTCCCGCCAGCTGCTGCAGGTGCTCTGCCGACAGGTCGATGTCCTGCCGTGCGCCCGCCTCCTGCTTGAGCAGCACCATCGCTCGATCGAAGGGATCGTCCGGCATGCCGAGCGCCACCTTGCCGAACAGCTGGATCAGGCGCCGATAAGCGTCCCAGCCGAAACGCGGATTGCCGGTCGCCTCGATCAGGCCCGCCAGCGATTTTTCATTCAGGCCGAGATTGAGGATCGTATCCATCATGCCCGGCATCGACATTGCCGAGCCCGATCGAACCGACACCAGCAGCGGATCGCGCGCCGCGCCGAAGCGCTTGCCGGTGCCCTCCTCGACCCGGCGAAGCTGGGCATGCACTTCGTCGATCAAGCCCTCCGGCAGGCGACCTTCCCTCAGGTAATCGAGGCAGGCCGCCGTGGTCACCACGAACCCGGGTGGCACCGGCAGGCCGATGCGCGTCATTTCGCACAGGTTCGCCCCCTTGCCGCCGAGCAGCATCTTGTCGCTGCCGTCGCCTTCGCTGAACGCGTACACCCATTTCTTCGATTGGGTCACTGGCGTCTCCGTCAGACAATCACCGCTGCTCACGAGACAAAAGATCGCACTCCTCGACCTGAGGCGCTTTGACCTGCGGCAGCAACGTGGTCCGTGGATTCCCGCGCGTTGCTGCGCCGCGCGCGGCGCGCACGAGCCGCAACGAGCAATCGCCGCACCTGGATGGGTCGATCGACGCGTCGCCGCAGTCGGTCGGCAGCGGACTCGCGTCAGCCGTCGTCGCCGGGTCCGTCCTGCGGAGCCGGCGTCAGCGGAAATTCCAGCGTCTGTCCGGCGGCAATTTCGGCACCGACGCCGACCACCTCCAGCTTGATCGGAGCCGCGTTCGATTTGTGCGAATGGACCGTCAGTGCCTGCTGCGTGATGCTCAGATCGAGCGCATGGCCACGGTAGCGGATCGTCATGCGCTGAGATGTGACTTCGCGCGGCAGGCAGGGATTCAGCGTCAGCGCGTCACCGTGCGTCACGATGCCGGTGTAGCCGCGCTGGAGAAGATCGACGGTACCGGCCATCGCGCCCAGATGAATGCCTTCCGGCGTCGTGCCGCCCTGCACGTCGGCGATGTCGCTCTCGAGTGCCTGTCGGAACAGCCGCCACGAGCCCTCGCGATCCGAGCGCGCTCTCACCCAGGAGTCGACGACCCGGCTCAAGGTCGAGCCGTGCGTGGTGCGCGCCGAGTAGTAGGCGATGTTGCGCGGGATCGTGTCGTGTTCGAACGGGTAGCCGAGGCGCGCGAAAAGTTCGGCCAGTTCCTCCGCCGACAGGAGGTAGAAGAGCATGAGGACGTCCGCCTGCTTGGCCGCCTGGTAGCGGTCGACGCTGTCGCCCTCGGCCTCGAGGATTCGGTCGAGCCGGTGGATGTCGCCGTATTTGGCGCGATAACGGTCCGAATCGAACGGCCTGAGCTTCTCGAAGCCCTCGAACTGGCTGATGATGCCGTCGCCGTGAAACACGACCCGCATCCTGCGGCTGACCTCGTCCCAGTGCCGCAGTTCGTCCTCGCCGAGTTGGAGCGTTTCACACAACTCCTGCCGCCGCTCTTCGGGCAGCAGTCCGAGAACGTCTCCGGCGCGGGCCAGCACCCACGCCGCCATCACGTTGGTGTAGCCGTGATTGCTCAGGCCGGGCCGGTCGCTGTGCGGATAGGCGGTGTGGAACTCGTCCGGTCCGACGACCCCGTGAATCTCGTAGCGGTCGAGCGCCTCGTTGTGGACGACGAAGCTGCCCCAGAAGCGCGCGATCTCGAGAAACATCCTCGCACCGTAGAAGGACAGGAACTCCATGTCGCGCGTGACCTGGTAGTACTGCCAGACGTTGTAGGCGATCGCCGAGTTGATGTGCCGCTGCAGGTAGGTGTTATCCGGGATCCACCGCCCCGAGGCGGGGTTCAGGTGCAACTGCTGGCTTTCCTCACGGCCGTTGCTGCCGCTCTGCCAGGGGAACATTGCACCCCGATGGCCGTGCTGGCGCGCGTTGACGCGCGCCTCCTCGAGCCGCCGGAAGCGATACATCAGCAGCGCGCGGGTGATCTCGGGCAACCGCCAGTTGAGCAGCGGAAAGATGAACAGCTCGTCCCAGAAGATGTGGCCGCGATACGCCTCGCCATGCAATCCGCGCGCCGGCACGCCGACGTCCAGATCGATCGTGTTCGTCGACGCGGTCTGCAGCAGATGAAAGATGTGCAGGCGCAGGATCAGCGCCGTGCGTTCGGCACCATTGCCCGATTGCTCGATGGTCACCGCGAAACGCCGCCACAGCTGCGCCCAGCGCAGTGCCTGGCTTGCGGCCAGCGTGGCAAAGTCGGGCGCGCGGGAAACGGCGGTGCACGCCTCGAGGTCGCACTCGGCGATGGCACGATCGCGCCCAGAGTAGAGCGCGACAATCTTCTCTACGCGGACCGACTCGCCGCGCACCAGTTCGACCGACAGGTCCTGGCCGATGAAACCTTCGTCGTGCTGCACGCGGGGCGTGACGATGAGGCGGGTACCGTTGTCGCGGAACAGGTGCGTGCGCGCGGCGAGCGCGACTTCGAGGCGTGACTGGTTCGTACGTGCCTTCAGGCACAACACGTCGACCTCGGGAGCGACCGCAAAAAGCGTTTCCAGGTGTCGGTTGCTGAGTTCGCGGTAGCGCGCCACCCCGTTGTTGACGACGTTGCCGTCGATCGCACTGCGCAGTTCGACGCTTCCTGACCAATTCTCTGCCGTCACCGTCGTTTCCGAGGCGGCGAGATGCGGCTCGGCCATGTGCACCAGCCGTCGCTCGGCCAGCCGGCTGCGCCGCCCGTGGCGATCCGCGAAATGCACGCTTCGCGTGAGCAGACCGCGGCGCAGGTCAAGGCTTTGCCGATAGCCGAGCAGTTCTACGCTGCGCAGATCAAACCAGTCGCCGCCGTCGATGCGCAGGCCCAGGTGCAGCCAGTTCGGCAGGTTGACCAGATCCTCGTTTTCGACGACGTGTCCCGAGATCTTCGTCTTCAGCCGGTTGTAGCCGCCGGCCAGATACGTGCCCGGATAGTGCACGTCGTCGCCCCGAGCGTGCGCCGCTGCGCCGCGCGTCGCGAAGTAGCCGTTACCCAGCGTGCACAGCGCCTCGCGCAGTTTCTCCTCGCGCGGATCGAAGTCGTCGTAATCGAGCGTCCATTCACTCATCGTGCCCCCTCCGCCGGGCAGGTCGCCTGCGCATCCGCCACGCAGCACTCACCGGCCTGACTCGATGGCATCGGTCAGCGCCAGAAGCAGCAGGCGCACCTCGCCCGGGTCGGCGAGCCGAAAATGCGCCGCGGTCGGGCGCGGCGTATCGAGCACGGCGCAGCACAGGCCGTCATCGGCAAGAACGCGAAAAGCGTCCTCGTCGGTGACGTCATCGCCGACATAGATGGGCAGTACGTCCGGGCCGTCCAGCGAAAGCGACCGCAGCAGCCAGCGCACCGCGGCTCCCTTGTCCCAGTCGACATCGGGCTGCAGTTCGAACACCTTCTTGCCATGCCCCTTGCGCAATCCACCGAAGCGAGCGAGCGCTGCGTCGACCGCCGCTTCGATCGCGGCGACGTCCGCGCCGCGCGCCAGCCGGTAATGCACGGCGATCGAGAAGTGCTTGCGATCGATCAGCGCCCCGTCGATGTCCTTCACCGCCTCGCGCAGCATGCGTTCTGCGTCATCGAGCGCCGGCAGCGCCTCGGTTCCCTTGCGATGTTCATGATGGGTGCCGTGCGGGCCTGCGATGTCGAAGCCGTGGCTGCCTGCGTAGTAGATGTTGTCCAGGCCCACACGTTGGCGCACGTCGGGCAGATCGCGCCCGCTGACTACCGCAACCGGACAGGAGCGCGCAATGCGCTCGACCGCAACGCGCATCGGCGGGTCCATCGCCGCCTGCTCCGGACGATCGACGATCGGCGCCAGGGTACCGTCGAAATCGAGGAATACCGCCGGCTGCCGGCCGCGCAGCCGCGCGGTGATCTCGCCGAGGTGTTGCAGGGCGGCGCGTGTATCAGTGTCCATCGGTTCGTCCCCCATTGGCGATCTGCAGCGAGCCCAGATCGCTCACCACGACATCGGCGCCGTGTCCACGAAGCGCATCGGCCTGGCCTACGCGGTCCACGCCGACGACCAGACCGAAGCCGCCTGCGCGGCCAGCCTCGACTCCAGCCAATGCATCCTCGACGACGACCGCACGCTGCGGGTCGACGTTCAGTGCCTCGGCCGCGGCAAGGAAGATGTCAGGGGCCGGCTTGCCGTGCAGACGCAAGGCTTCCGCATGCGTTCCGTCCACCCTGACATCGAACAGATCGAGCGCGCCCACCGAACGCAGAATCGACGCGCAGTTCTTGCTCGACGAGACGATAGCCGTCTTGATCCCGGCGTTCGCAAGCGCCCTGACCAGGTCGATCGCGTCTTCGAAGACCTCCGCGCCTTCGCGGTCGAGGACTTCGCCGAACAGCTCGTTCTTGCGATTACCGAGTCCGCAGACCGTCGCCGCAGCGGGTCGATCGCGCGGATCGCCCCATGGAAGTTCTATGCCGCGCGACCGCAGAAAACCAACAACGCCGTCGTACCGTGGCTTGCCGTCGACATATCGGCGATAGTCGGCATCGATGTCAAACGGCACGAAACGCCCTCCCTCGCCGCGGCTGCGACGCTCGAGGAACTCGTCGAACATGCGCTTCCAGGCCCTCGCATGCTGCCGTGCCGTTCTTGTGATCACCCCGTCGAGATCGAAAATCACCGCGTCAAACCGCGCCCGCGCGAGCCGGATCGGGCTGCCCTCGTTCATGGATTCATGCCCTCAGAGCACGCTCCACAACCGGATCCGTAAACGGGGCCGGGCAGGTCTGCGGTCAGCAGACGACCGCCGTCGCTTGCATCGCCACTGCGCCGACATTGTTGGTTGACCACAGGGCAACGGTGCCGTCGGCCGCGGGCGCGCCAGCGTGCAGCGCAAACGGCGAGATGTCGAACGTCGGCCGCAGCGCGCGGAACTCGAAGCGCTCGACGCTGCGTCCCGGTGCGACCTGTGCCTGCAGGAACTCGAGCAGCATCGTCGCGATCAACGGACCGTGCACGACCAGGCCGGGATAACCCTCGATGTCACGTGCGTAGTCGCGGTCGTAGTGGATGCGGTGGCCGTTGAAAGTCACCGCGGAGTAGCGAAACATCTGCACCGGCCCGACGCTGACCTTGTGCACGATCTCGCCCTGGCGCTCGAACGGTGCCTCACCGCGCCTCGCCTGCACCGCCAGCTCGGCCAGCGCGCGGCGCTCTTCTTCACTGGCCTCGTCTCGATAGACGATGTCGTGCTCGTCGTCGAGCAGCAGCGCGTCGCGCGTTCGATACTGGTGGCCCACCGTGACCAGCACCATCTCGCCGGTCCTGCCGCGCTTGGCCTCGCACTTGAGGATCGTCGACACCCGTTCGAGCGTGTCGCCGACTCGCAGTTCGCCGTGCCAGCGCAGCCGGCTGCCGGCCCACATGCGACGCGGCTGCGCAGTGGCCGGCAGGAAGCCTCCTTTCCTTGGATGACCATCGCGGCCCAGCGCGCTCATCGGCTCGACCGCGTTGAAGAACGCCCAGTGCCAGGCCGGCGGCAGCGGCGCACCGTCGCGCACATCGAGCAGATCAGTGCGGTCCAGCGTTGCCGCCAGCCAGCGGACGAGCCGTGCATCGACGGTTTCGGTCGATCGCTGACTGCGGCCGACCCAACTCGACAGTTCGTTCATCGCAGACCCGGCCCGCCGGCTCAGTGCACGTGCTGGCTGAGTTCGCCGGTCGTGTACTTGTGCGCGACCTTCTCCAGCGCCAGCGGCTGGATCTTGCCGCCCTGGCCTTCGCAGCCGAACTGCTGGTAGCGCTCCTTGCAGATCTTCTTGGCCGCCGCGCGTGCCGGCTTGAGGAAGTCGCGCGGGTCGAAGTGACTCGGGTTCTCGAACAGGAACTTGCGCGTGGCTGCCGTCATCGCGAGCCGGATGTCGGTGTCGATGTTGACCTTGCGCACGCCGTGCTTGATCGCCTCCTGGATTTCCTCGACCGGCACGCCGTAGGTTTCCTTCATCTGCCCGCCGTACTTGCGGATTTCCTCGAGCAGGTCCTGCGGCACGCTGGACGAGCCGTGCATCACCAGATGCGTGTTCGGGATGCGCTGATGGATCTGCTTGATGCGCTCGATCGCCAGGATGTCGCCGGTCGGCTTGCGGGTGAACTTGTAGGCACCGTGCGAAGTGCCGATGGCGATCGCCAGCGCGTCGAGCTGCGTCCTCTTGACGAAGTCGGCCGCCTGGTCGGGATCGGTCAGCAGCATCTCCTTGGTCATCGTGATCTCGGCTCCGTGGCCGTCTTCCTTGTCGCCGCGCATCGTCTCGAGCGAACCGAGGCAGCCGAGCTCGCCCTCGACGCTGACGCCGAGCTTGTGCGCCAGATCGACGACCTTCCTGGTGACCTGCACGTTGTAGTCGTAGTCGGCCACCGTCTTGCCGTCTTCCTTCAGCGAGCCGTCCATCATCACGCTGGAAAAGCCGAGCTTGATTGCGCCTTCGCATACCGCGGGCGAGGCGCCGTGGTCCTGGTGCATGGCGATCGGGATCACCGGGTAGCTTTCGATCGCCGCCTGGATCAGGTGGGCGAGGAACTTCTCGCCGGCGTACTTTCGTGCGCCGGCCGACGCCTGCATGATCACCGGCGCGTTCACTTCGGCGGCCGCCTCCATGATCGCCTGCACCTGTTCGAGGTTGTTGACGTTGAAGGCGGGGATGCCGTAGCCGTTTTCCGCCGCATGATCGAGAAGCTGTCGCATTGATACCAGTGCCATCGTGTCCTCCGTCAGTCAGAAAAGTCTATCCGGTTCGCCTGCGTCGGCCATGTCAGGAACTCGCCGCGGTCCTGACTAGGCTTCCGCCCCTTCGTCTGCCACGCGCACGATCTTCAGCGTATTGGTGCCGCCGGGCTGTCCCATCGGCTCGCCGCAGGTCAGCACGATGAGGTCGCCGTGCCTGACGCGCGATCGGTCGAGCAGCAGACGCTCGGCGGCCGCCAGCGCTAGGTCGCGATCGTCGATGATCGAGAAGTGCAGCGGCCGGACGTTCCGGTAAAGGGCCAGGCGGCGTTGCGTCGTCACGCTCGGC
>JAHEDN010000089.1 GCA_024641225.1 Burkholderiales bacterium
CGGCGCCGCAGTCTAGGGCCGGCGCCGCGCTACTCGCGCCGCGTATACAGCGGTCGCGAGGCCGTTTGCCATGACGCGCCGTCATCCCTGGAAACCTGCCAGTCCCAGGTCAACGAGTCCTCGCGGATATCCGAGAAGATCATCCGCTGCTGCGCGCCTGCGCTGGCGGATGCGCAGCCCCGGGCGACAGGGCCAGTGCCGCAATGATTGCTGCACGGCCGGCGTCGAGGGTCCTGTTGGGCGGGCGCATGGCGGTCTCCTCTTCGGGCGGCCTGTCCCGGTCAGCCGGGTTCGCGCCGGACTGTCGCCGCCTCGCGATACGCGGTGCGCAGCAGTTCGTGAAAGTGCCACAGCCCCGACTCGTGCCGCGGATTCAGCCGTCCGGCAACATACGAGCCTGAGGCCAGGCCCCGCTGCACGGCCTCGCAGATGGCGATGTCCTCGAACTGCACTTCGTCGCTGAAACGCTGGTCTTCGAGCCGCGCCTTGGCGCCGACCTCCGGCGCATAGAAGTAGTCGAAATCGACCCGGCAGCGGTCGACACCGAGCGGAACGACGCGGTTGGTCTGCAGGCGGCCGGGCAGCACGTTGAGCATGGTGTTCGGAAACAGCCACCAGTACAGCGCCTCGCCCCGTGCGTAAGGGCCGCTGCCCGCCAGCGGGCTCGACTGCAGGCTCGACCAGCGTGCGGTGCTGGTCATGTAGCGGTCGGCGTCGAGCAGCGGCGCCAGCGTCGGGTGAACGCAGCCGACGTGGTAGCCCTCGAGGTAGTTGTCGACGTAGACCTTCCAGTTGCACGCGACCTCGTAGCTGGCACGACGGTCGAACTCGTGGCCCGCCGGCGAGGCGTTGCCGAGCTGCGCGTCGATCCCGTCGACCCAATGCTCGAATGGCGGTGCGGCGTCGTCGAGCGCAGCGAACGCCAGCCCCTGCCACGCCGCTATGCGCGCCTGCGGCAGGCGGATGGCGGCGACTTCGAAATCCTTTACCCGGCCCATGTCCGGCGCGCCGAGCAGCCGGCCGTCGAGCGCATAGCTCCAGCCGTGGTAGCGGCAGACGAGTTGCTTCGCGCCGCGCCCGTCGCACTCGGCGAGTGGGCCCGCGCGATGGCGGCAGACGTTGTGCAGCGCGCGCAGTTCGCCGTCCCCGCCGCGCACGATCAGCAGCGGCACGCCGGCGATCTCCGCCAGCGCGTGGTCGCCCGCAGCGGCGACCTGGGCGGCGCGCGCCACCAGCTGCCAACTGCGCGCAAACACGTTCTCCCGCTCAGCGCGGGCGAACTCCGCCTGCGTGTAGCACGGCGCCGGCAGCGTCGCGGCCGATTCCGCCGCCTGTGGCGCGAGCGCTGCGTGCAGCGGATCAGATTGGAGACGGTTGTCGTTCACGGTCGGGCGGCGGCAGATGACGCCGGTCATTGTAGGTACGCTGCTGCGGCCTAGACTGCAATCGATGACACTTCCGATGATGCTGCGCCGTCGCCTGCTCGCTGCCGGCCTGGCCGCGCCGATCGGCGCGGCATGCGCGGCTCGTGACGACTATGCCGAGGCCCGCCGGCGCCTGCTCGACGAGATCGAGCGCGACATGCGCGCGACGGCCGGCACGACCGGCCGCGAGCGGCTCGATCCGCGCATCGCGGCCGCACTCGGAAACGTGCCGCGGCATCGCTTCGTGCCGGCGCATCTCGCCGGGCGTGCTTACGAAAACCGGCCGCTGCCGATCGGGCATGAGCAGACAATCTCGCAGCCGTTCATCGTCGCGCTGATGACCGAGCTCGTCGATCCGGGGCCGGCCGACCGCGTGCTCGAGGTCGGCACGGGCTCCGGCTACCAGGCGGCCGTGCTGGCCGAACTGGTGGCGCATGTGTACACGATCGAAATCGTTCGGCCGCTCGGCGAGCGGGCCGCCGAACTGCTGAAGGAGCTCGGCTACGTCAACATCGACGTACGCATCGGCGACGGCTATCTCGGCTGGCCGGAGGCGGCGCCGTTCGACGCGATCGTGGTGACCGCCGCGCCCGACCACATGCCTCAGCCGCTGATCGACCAGCTTGCCCCGAACGGGCGGCTGATCGCTCCGATCGGCAGCCGTTACGGCATCCAGCGGCTGCAGCTGCTGCGCAAGGACGCGCAGGGTCGCGCGGTGACGCGCAGCGTGCTCGATGTGCGGTTCGTGCCGCTGACGCGCCAGCGCTGAAATGAGCAGCGGCTTCGCCAACCCTCGGGAGACCTGGGACGCGCGCTTTGACCGCGACGACTACATCTTCGGCACTGCGCCGAACGTGTTTCTCGCGTCGCAACGGTCGCGACTGGTCGCAGGCCAGCGCGCGTTGTGCGTTGCTGACGGCGAGGGGCGCAACAGCGTGTGGCTGGCGCAGCAGGGGCTCGTCGTCACCGCGTTCGACATCGCGCCGCGTGGCGTGGCCAAGGCCCGTGCGCTCGCGCAACAGGCCGGCGTGACGGTCGACTTTCATGTTGCCGCAGTCGAGGAGTGGGACTGGGCGCCGAATGCGTTCGACGTGGTGGTTGCGATCTTCGTGCAGTTCGCGGCACCGGCGGTGCGCGGGCGGATGTTTGCCGGCATGCTGCGCACGCTGAAGCCGGGCGGCTGGCTGCTGCTGCAGGGCTACACGCCGCGCCAGCTCGAATACCGGACCGGCGGGCCACCGTGCGCCGGGCATCTGTACACGGAGGGGCTGTTGCGACAGGCCTTCGCCGCGCACGAGATCGTCGAACTGCGCGAGCACGACGACGTGCTGGCGGAAGGCACGCAGCACTCGGGCCGGTCGGCGCTGATCGACTGCGTGGTGCGCAGGAAGTAGCGGGCCGATGCGCATCCTGGTCGTCGAAGACGATGCGCTGCTCGGCGACGGGCTGGCCAGCGGCCTGCGCGCGCTTGGCTTCGCCGTCGACTGGTTCCGCGACGGCGCGGCGGCCGACCACGCGCTCGCCAATGCGCCGTACGAGGCGATCGTGCTCGACCTGTCGCTGCCCGGTGGCGACGGCATGGAATGGCTGGCCCGCTGGCGACGGCGCGGCGACAACACGCCGGTGCTGATCCTGACGGCCCGCGACGCGCTTGATTCGCGCGTGGCCGGCCTGGACACCGGGGCTGACGACTACCTGGTCAAGCCGGTGGCGCTGGCCGAACTGGCGGCGCGACTGCGCGCGACGACGCGCCGAGCGCGCGGCCGGCCGGAGCCGGTCTGGCGGCACGGCCCGCTCGAGTACGACCCGGCGGCCAAGTCGGTGAAGTGGCGCGGCGCGCCGGTCGAACTGACCAGCCGCGAGCTGGCTTTGCTCGAAGTGCTGCTCGCCAATCCGCGGCGCGTACTGTCCAAGCAGCAGCTGTTCGAGAAGCTCTATGCGTGGGACCACTCGATCGAAAGCAACGCCATCGAGGTCTACGTCCATCACCTGCGACGCAAGATCGACCCGTCCCTCGTTCGCACCGTGCGTGGCGTGGGGTATGCGCTCGGAGCGCCGGTGGAAGGCGAGGCGGCATGACGCTGCAGCGGCGGCTGCTGGTGCTGTTGCTGGCTGGCGCGCCGCTCGCCTGGGCGATCGCCGTCGGCTTCGCGCTCTGGCGCGCGGGGATCGAGATCAACGAGCTGTTCGATGCGCAGCAGGTGCGGCTCGCGCAGCAGGTCGCAGCGCTGCTTCCCGCGGCACATCTCGACGCTCAACCACGCAGGGCGCCGGCATCGCCCGCATCGAGCGGCGCGACCGAACTGGACGACCTGTCGATCGCCGTCTGGAGCGACCGCGGCGAGCTGCTGCTCGCCGACCGCGATGGCAGGTCGCTGCCTTTCGATGAGAGCGCCGAGGGTTTCGTCGACCTGAGCCTCGAAGGCGAGGCCTGGCGCGTCTATTACCTCGCCGGCAACGGCCCGTGGCGGGTGGCGGTCGGGCAGGCGACCGCGGAGCGCAGCGAAGTACTCCGCGATCTGCTGGCCAGCCAGCTGGTGCCGTGGCTGCTGATGCTGCCCGTGCTGCTGGCGCTGATCGCAGCGGCAGTGCGCCGCGGACTGCGCCCAGTGCGCGAGATGGCGCGCGAAGTGCAGCGGCGCCGAGCCGACAGCCTGGCGCCGCTCGCGGTGGACGCGGCGCCGGCGGAACTGCGGCCGCTTCTGGCATCGATGAACGATCTGTTTTCGCGCATCGAGCGCTCGATCGAGCATGAGCGCCGACTGACCGCAGATGCGGCGCACGAACTGCGCACGCCGCTGGCAGGGCTGCGAGCGCAATGGGAGGCCGCGCAGCTGGCGGCGAACGACGCCGAGCGCAGGCACGCCCATGCGCAGATCGGGCAGGGCATCGACCGGCTCAGCCGGCTCGTGTCGCAGCTGTTATCGCTGGCGAGCGTGGAGAGCCGCGGCGCGCCGGTCTTTACCGAGGCGGTCGACTGGCGGCGGGTCGTCGAACGCGCGTTGTCGGACTGCCTGCCCTTGCTGGATGGCACGAGCACGGAAGTGGCAGTGAGCTGGCCGGACGAGGGCTCGCCGTTGCCCCTGACGGGCGACGAGGCGCTCCTGGCGACCCTGGTGCGCAACCTCGTCGATAACGCGCTGCGCTATTCGCCGCCCGGCTCGCAGGTTTCAGTTCGTTTCTCGAGGCAGGCCCTCGTCATCGAGGACCAGGGCCCGGGGCTGAGCCCGGAGCAGCAGGCCCGCCTCGGTGACCGCTTCTACCGGCCGGCCGGGCAGGCGCAGGCCGGCAGCGGGCTGGGCATCTCGATCGTGCAGCGCGTGGCCGAGCTGCATGGCCTCGAGGTCCGTTTCGACAACCGCGACGACGGCCCGGGCCTGCGCGTCACGGTGAGCCGGCGCGACGCCGCAGCGGAATGATCTTCAGGCGAAGCGATCAGCGGGCGGCCACCTGCGCGCGGACCTTGTCGAGCAGCGCTTTCGCTTCGTCCCTGCGTCCGGCATCCGCCACTTCACGCCCGGGGCGGGCCGGCGCGGTCAGCGAACGCTCGAGATAGACAATGGCGTCGGCGGGCTTGCCGGCTTCGACCAGATACTCGCCGTAGAAGTAGTTCGGATCGATGCCCTTCGGGTTGATCGCCAGCGACTTGTCGAGCAACTCCTTCGCCTTGGCCTTGTCTCCGAAGCCGATCGGCCAGCCGGGGACCTTGTAGTAAAGCACCGCCAGGCTGTTGTATGCGGAGCCGTCGAGCGCATCGGGCTTGATTCTCAGCGCCTGCTCGTACAGTGCCTTGGCTTCCTTGGCGAGCGACAGCGCACCCAGCCCGCCCCTGGCGCCGGCCAGCGTGCTGACGATGATGCCGTTCCAGATCAGCGGCTCGGCGCGATCCGGATAGGTCTGGACCGCTTTCTGCGCCCTGGCGGCCAGCGCCTCGAAGCGCTCCGCGTGTTGCGCGGCCGGGGTCCGGTAGCGGATCGTCTCCCATTCGTGTTGCAGGTCGGCCACCGCGTCGTCGACGGGGGCGGCACAGGTGGTGGCAGCGAACAGGGTGGCGGCGAGCGCCAGCGCGGCGCGGCGCAGAAAAGACTCAGACATGTTGCGACTCCGTGGTCGGGGGTTGGATCTCTGCAGCGGCCGCGCCAGGCTGCAGTGCGGCGCGATGCGGTGCAAAGGCGCGATCGAGCAGCGACGGCGCGAGGCCGTTGACGCGAACCGCGATGGATTCGGGGAAGCCGAGGAATTTCTCGGCCTTCCCGGACAGCAGCAGTTTCAGCGCCGCTTTGGCGACGATCTCCGGCGCATCGACTGCCTTGCGCGTGCGGTCGTTGAAGCGGTCCGCGCGCTCGTCGTTGAAGCCGGTGCGGGTGGCGCGCGGGCCGAGATACTGGACGCGCACCGTCGTATCGGCGAGCTCGCGTCGCAGTGTCTCGGAAAACCCGCGCAAACCGAACTTGCCGGCGCCGTAAACGGCGAATCCCGGCACGCCCAGCCGGCCGGTGGCCGAACCGATGTTCAGCACGCGCGCCGCTGGCTGCGTGCGCAACTGTGGCAGCAGGGCCAGCGTGAGCTGGATCGGCGCGACCAGGTTGGTCTGCAGCACGGCTTCTATATGCCCCGCATCGGCGTCGGCAAACGGTCCGAAGGACGGCAGTGCGGCGTTGTTGATCAGCGCATTGCAGCCGCGCACTGTGGCAATTTCGCGTATCGCCGTGCGGCCCGCGGCGGTGGTGATGTCGGCGGCGAGGGCCTGCACGCGCTGGCGACGCGCGTCGGCGCCGAGCGATTCGGCCAGTCGCGCGAGCCGTTCACCGCGCCGGCCGACCAGCAATACCCGCGCGCCGGCCTCGGCGAGCAGCGCGGCCAGCGCCGAGCCGATGCCGCCGGAGGCGCCGGTGAGCACAACCGAAAGTTCGGCCGGTTTCATGCGGCGAGCTTTTCGGGAATGCGGCTGGCCGGCGGCAGCGGCAGGCTGGCGAAGACCTCGCCGTACAGCCGATAGAACATCTTCGCCGCGTGGATCACGGCCCGCTGGTCATCGCGGTCGTCGAGCCGGTTCATCAGGGCGGCGAAATGCGCGGTGTGCTCGCGATCGAGTTCGCCGTGCGAGCGCAGGTAGGAAAACGCCGCATCGGGCAGGCGCAGCGCGCGCTGGATCCGGTCGGCCGCATTCAGCGCCAGCGCCACGCTCGTGCCCTCGAGCACCAGTACCATGCCGAAGAAGCCGACCGGATTGCCGCGCGCGATCGTGTCGTAGGCATAGGCCACCATCAGTTCGGTGGCTGCCAGCGGACGGCCGTCGCGCACCGCTTCGGCGTTGCCGCCGCAGGCGGCGATGTCGTCGAGGATCCACTCGTCGTGGCCGCTTTCCTCGGCGATGTATTCATCGACGTCGGGCGCCATCCAGGCGAGCCGCCGCGGCAGTCTTGCCCGGCACGCCGCCAGCAGCGACACGGTGTGCTTCACGTGGTGATATGCCTCGCCTAGGAAGGCGATGTAGCTCGGCAGCGAGGCTTCGCCGCGCAGCGCGCCCTGGATGATCGGCGTGGCGACGAGCGCGGAGCGCTCGTCAGCGGTCGACGCCAGCAGTCGGTCGTGGAACACCAGAGTTCTCCGGCAGGAAGGAAATTGCGGTGGCGGCCTCTTCGGCCAGAACATCGGCATGTGCACTCGCGATTGCGTCGCGTCGCGGCCTGCCGTTGGCGGTGGCCATTCCGCTGGCGGTGTTGAACGGCGCGTGCCCGCGCAGCCAGTGCGCAATGCGCGCGTAATCGGGAAGCCGCGCATTGGCCTGCGCGACGGCACGGGCCAGGTCGCCGTCGGTCGTATCGACGCGCCCGGGCCACAGCACGGCGGCCAGTGCCGGCCGGCCCTCGCCGAAGACGACCGCCTGCGCGATTGCCGGCGAAGCCTGCAATTCGGACTCGACCCACTCGGGCGACACATTGCGGCCGAACGAAGTGATCAGCACGTTGCGCTGCCGGCCGTCGATGTGCAGGAAGCCATCGTCGTCGACGCGGCCGAGGTCGCCCGTCGCCCACCATGCCGGAGATACCGTCGAGTCGGCGCCCAGGTAGCCGAGCATCAACGCTCCGGCGACCCAGATCTGGCCGTCCTCGTCGACGCGCAGCCGCACATGGGGCAGCGGCTTGCCGGCCGATCCCGGGCGGTCACCCTGCGGCAGGTTCAGGGTCTGCACCGAGCCCGCTTCCGACAGTCCGTAGCCTTCGTACGCAGGCAGACCGGCGAGGCGTGCCTGCGCAAGCGACGCGGCGCCGACGCGGGCGCCGCCGACGGCGACGAACTTCAGCGTCGGCAGTCGAGGCGCGGCGCCGATGGACCCGCGCCAGGCGGCCCACGTTCGCAGCATCTGCGGCAGCACGATCGCGCTTTCGGCGCGATGGCGTCCGACCGCGGCATCGAGCCCCGCCGGGTTGAAGGCGGAGGAGCCGTTCAGGCCCACGCTTTCGGCGGCGGGAACGATCACCGTCGCGCCGGCCGCGAGCGGCGCATACACGCCGGCGATGTTCTCCAGCAAAAGCGATAGCGGCAGCGCGCACAGGTGCCGGCGCAGCGCCAGCGGTTCGAGCGCCTGCATCAGGCTTTCGGCAACCGCGAGCATGGCTTCGCCGAGGCACACGCCCTTTGGAGTGGCCGTCGTGCCCGACGTGAACGTGATCTTGCGCGTGCCCGCGGGCGTGGCCGCAACCGCGGCGATGCGGCGGTTCAGGGCCAGGCGCTCGCCTCCAACGGAGAGCATCAGCGCCGTGGCGGCGCGAGGCGCCGCGCTCTCCAGCACCGCGTCCGCTCCTGCGGCGCGCAGCGCGAACTCCCGCTGTCCTGCGGTGAAGAACAGCGGCAGCGGCACGTGGACGAGCCCGGCTTGCAGCGCGGCCAGATCGGCGATGACCCACGCAGGCCCGTTGGGCAGGCGGGTAGCCAGCGTCCGCACGCGCTGCTGCAGCAGCACTTCGGCCAAGGCATCGACGGCGTCGAGCAGCGCGCCATACGACAGTGCGGCGGTCGAGCCGTGGAGCGCCGGCTCGCGCGGCGGATGCGAGCGCAGCCGGGCGAAGAACCGCTGCGCGCTCATCGGTGCCCCCGTTCGAGACGGGCGACGCTGGTGATCAGGTCTCCGGCAAGGACCTTCGGCGCATGGCGGTAATAGCTTCCCCAGCGCCGGGCCTCGTCGCCGAGGCAGTGCGGCCGGGCCGTGGCGAGCGGCAGCACGCCAAGGCCCTCGCGCCTGAGCAGACGGCGCAGGTCGGCAGTGGCGGTGATCACCGCCCAGCGAAATCCGCAGTCGACCAGGTGCCGGGCGAGCGCGCGCATCAGCCGCCGGCCTTCGCCCGC
>JAHEDN010000090.1 GCA_024641225.1 Burkholderiales bacterium
CACCTGCAGCGAGACCACGTGCAGCAGGCGCAGCGAGACGGTGCCGGCAAGCGCGTGGGTGATGCCGAGCAGCAGCGCCACTGCCAGCGACGTGGCGAAGGCGATCAGCACCAGAGCCGACAGATCGCGCATCGTGACCTCGGCCCGGGTCCAGCGCGTGAATCGCTGAACCGCATAGCCCGCAGCGCTGTAGGCGCTGGCGGTAAGCAGCGCCGAGAACAGCGAACTGATCCCCGCCGGCGAACCGCGCACGAGCAACTCGGCCAGCAGCACGGCGACGATCACCACCGGAATCGAGCGAAGCCCCGCGACAGCGACCAGGGTCAGCGCAAGTGCCGCCTGCGGATTCCATGGCGTCCATTGCGTCGGCGCCACTGCAAACAACGCGGTGCCGGCATCGACCGCCAGATATGCCGCGCAAAAGATAGCGGCCAGCAGCAGCGGACGGTCGAACAGCTTCTGCAACCCGTGCGCCCGTTCGACGGGCTCACCGAGTACGGCCGGCCGGATCTCCGGGATCGTCGCCGTCGCGCCCGGCAGCTGCGCGCGCAACGCGCCCAGCCATCCCGGCCGCCCCCGGTCATCGCCGGGCACGGCGTCGATTCCGCTCATTCGACCGGCTCCTGTCCGGCAGGGGTCTCCAGAGTCGGCCTCCGCAGCCACCACACTGCGGCACCCGCCGCGGCGGCGAGCAGCAGCGCAATCAGCCGTCCCTTCACCACTCGCAACACGCCTGCCGCAACCGCCGAACTGACCCACGGGTGTCCGACGCTGAACCTCATCAGCCGGCCGGCGGCGCCGCCCGCCGCGCCGGCCGGCGACAGTGCGCGCGCGGCGGTGCCGATCACGACCGCAGCCGTGCGCAAAGGCGCAAGTTGCTCGCGCGCTTCGAGCATGGCCAGTTGCGCCGCGAGCCGCTGCGCCTGTGCACGCGCCTGGATGTGGGCGATCCTTTCCTCGGCCGAGTTCCCGTTCATTCGCGCCGATCCGCTTCGCGTTGCGGCGCGATCGTGCCGACCAGCGCCTCGTAATCTTCCTGAAGTGCGCCTCGCGTCCGCGGCAACGTCGCCGGAGTCCTCTCCGCGGCCCGCACCAGTCCGCGCAGCAGCACTGCGCCGGCAACCGCGAACACCAGCGCAAGCACGCCCGCGGTGCCCGCGCCGAACCGATCCCAGAGAAGCAGTGTCAGCCACGCGCCGGCCGCAACGAGCGCAACCGACAGCAGTGCAACTCCGGCCAGCGCGAAGCAGATCCAGGCGATCCACTGCCGCCGTGCCAGCGCGAGTTCCTCGGCGGCAAGGTCGGCGCGCAGCAGCAGGAGTCGGCCGACGTGCTGCAGCACGCGGCCGGCGGCTTCGAAAGAAAGCGCCATTGAAAGGGATCGACGCGACCTAGCGGCGCGACACCAGCATTCCGAGCAGGAAACCGATCCCGGCCGCCGTTCCGACCGCAGCCCACGGATTGGCGTGCACCCAGTCGTCCGCCCGGCGCGCCGCGACCCGGCTCTTCTCAGCGGCGGCGACACGCACCTCCGACAGCCTCAGACTCGCTCGATGCAGGTTTTCGGCGGCGCGCTCGCGCAGTTCAGTGGCCTGCTGGCCCGTGGAGGTGGCGGCCTGCTTGAGCAGCGCCTCGACGTCGCCGAGCACGATCTTCAGGTCCGAGCCGAGCTTTTCCCCGGAGACGCGGGCAGTCGTTGTGGTGTCTTCCATCGTGATTTCTCCATTGCTGATTGAGTTGCCGGCCCGCATCCTTGAACGTGGCCGGGCCACGTGAGAGATTTAGCAGAAGGATCCGCCAACGGCTGCGCGCGATCTGCTTACGCAATACCCGCAGCCCTTGCCGTCCGGGACTCAGCATAGGCTAACGCGGCGCGCGACTGGCGCTCGGTCACTACGCTGCCCCCGGCATGTGCCGTTCAGCCACGGCTTTACCGGCTGCTAGATTGCGCGCCTCCATCAAACCCTGCCGCTGCAAACGATGAACCGGACGCCTCCTCAATCCTTACAGGCCGCTGCGGTGCGCCTGGGCACGCCGCTCTCACCCGGCGCCACCCGCGTGCTGCTGCTCGGCGCGGGCGAACTCGGCAAGGAAGTGATCATCGCCCTGCAGCGCCTGGGCGTGGAAGTGATCGCCGCCGATCGCTATCCGGACGCGCCGGGCCACCAGGTCGCGCACCGGGCGCACGTGCTGAACATGGCCGACCCCGCGGCGCTGCGCGCGCTGATCGAGAGGGAACGGCCGCAGCTGGTCGTGCCGGAGATCGAGGCGATCGCCACCGATGTGCTGCTGCAGGTGGAACGCGAGGGCCTCGCGACGGTGATTCCCAGCGCGCGCGCCGCCCACCTGACGATGAACCGCGAGGGGATCCGCAGGCTGGCGGCCGAAGAACTCGGCCTGCCGACCTCGCCGTACCGGTTCGCCGACTCGCTCGCGGAACTCGAGGCCGCGGTCGACGCGGTCGGGTTGCCGTGTCTGGTCAAGCCGGTGATGTCGTCGTCCGGCAAGGGTCAGAGCAAGGTCGACCGGCGCGAAGAACTGGCCAAGGCGTGGGAGTACGCCGGCGCCGGCGGCCGCGTCAGTCTCGGGCGGGTCATCGTCGAAGGCTTCATCGACTTCGACTACGAGATCACGCAACTGACGGTGCGTGCGCGGGCCGCCGACGGCACGACCGAAACGCGGTTCTGCGAGCCGATCGGCCACGTTCAGGTGCACGGCGACTATGTCGAGAGCTGGCAGCCGCAGCCGATGAGCGCCGCCGCGCTGGCCGCGGCCCGCGACTATGCCGGCCGGGTCACCGCCAGTCTGGGCGGGCTGGGCATCTTCGGCGTCGAACTGTTCGTCAAGGGCGACCGCGTGTGGTTCTCCGAAGTCAGCCCGCGTCCCCACGACACCGGGCTCGTGACGCTGGCTACGCAGTGGCAGAGCGAGTTCGAACTGCACGCACGCGCGCTGCTCGGCCTGCCCGTGGAGAGCAGCCTGCGCAACCCGGGCGCGAGCCGCGTGATCTACGGCGGCGTCGACGCGGCGGGCATCGTTTTCGACGGCATCGACGAGGCGCTGCGAATCGAAGGCACCGACCTGCGCCTGTTCGGCAAGCCGGAATCGTTCGTCAGGAGGCGCATGGGCGTAGCGCTGGCGCGCGGCGACGACATCGCGCAAGCGCGCGATCGGGCTACGGCGGCGGCCGCCGCCGTAAGGCCGCGCGCGGCGCCGTGAAGGTCGAGGCGGGTCGTTGCCGATAGAATGTCCGTCAAACGACCGACAGCGCGCCAGCGGCGACCGCGCGCGAATCCTTCGGGGAGCAGACAGAGCAATGAAAATCCTCCTGGTTGACGATCATGCGCTGATCACCGATGCACTGAAGGTGCTGCTGCTCGATCTCGATCCGAAAGCGGAGATCATCACCGCCGGGGACGCGCCCGGCGCCGAGCAACTGGCCGCGCAGCACACCGACGCCGACCTGATGCTGCTCGACCTCGGGCTGCCCGGCGCCACCGGCACCAGCCTGCTGGAGAAACTGACTGGCCTGTATCCGGACCTGAAGATCCTGGTTCTTTCCGGCGTGCAGGACCAGCGCAGCGTGATGCGCGTCCTGCAACTCGGTGCGTCCGGCTTCGTGCCGAAGTCGATGGCGACCGAGAACCTCGTCTCGGCAATCCGCTTCGTGCTGTCCGGTGGCGTCTACATCCCGGCCGACCTGCTCGAAGATGCCACGCGCGGCGCACAGATCCTCGGCCTGCCCGAGCGCGGCCGAGACATGCTCGGCCGGCCCAGCGGAGGCCGCGTGCAACTCACCGAGCGGCAGGAGCAGGTGCTGCAGCTGCTGGCGCGTGGTGCGCCGATCAAGATCATCTGCCGCGAGCTGAATCTCAGCGAAGGCACGGTCAAGACGCACGTCACTGCCATCTATCGCGCCTTCGGCGCGTCGAACCGGACCGAGGCCCTGCTCGCCGCGCGCCGCAACGGTTACGACGTCGGCTGACGGCGGGCGTCCGGCCGGCGCGCTACTGCCGCCGCGCCTGCCTGCGGCGCACGCAGCTCACCGTTCTTGAACGCGCGCGAGGCGGTCTGGTAATAGGCGATCGCCTCTTCGAGCAGGGCCGGATCAACCGCCGTCGGCGTCGATTCGAGCGTGTGCTCGTCGACCCGATAGCTCTCCACTTTCCCCTTCGGCATCAGCACGGTGAGCACGCCGTTGCGAAGGTAACCGAGCGACTCGTAGTTGCTGATGAACGCGCGCTGCACCGGCGCCGCCGCAAACGCCGACTGCCCGAAGAAGTTCTCGCCGCCGGGCCGCCCGAGCACGTCGAGCAATGTCGGCGCGATGTCGATCTGACTCAACGTCGACGCATAGGTGCCGGCGGCCAGCAGCGACGGCGCGTAAAAGACCAGCGGGATGTGGTATTTGTCCACCGGCAGCTGCGTCTTTCCCGCCACCGACGCGCAGTGGTCGGCGGTGATCACGAACAGCGTGTCGGCGAACCAGGGCTTCGATTTGGCCTGCGCGATGAAGCGACCGATCGCGTAGTCCGTGTACTTGACAGCGCCTTCACGACCGCCCGGCGAGGGAATGTCGATCCGCCCCTCCGGGTAGGTGAACGGCCGGTGATTCGACGTCGTCATGACGTGGGCGAAGAACGCCTGGCCCGCCGGGCGCTGGTCGAGCGTGCGCAGGACCTGGTCGAACAGCGACTCGTCGTCCACGCCCCAGATGTTCTCGGAGGCGATCGTGTCCTTGGGGATATCGGTTCGGTCGACGACCTGGTAGCGGTTGGCGCCGAAGTACGCGTTCATGTTGTCGAAGTAGCCGTAGCCGCCGTAGAAGAAGTACGGCGCGACGTCCTGCGGCGCCAGCAGCTCGCCCATGGTGGCCAGATGCTCGTTGCCAGGCCGTCGGACGACTGCCTGGCCAGGTATGGGCGGCGTGCCAAGCGACAGCGCCTCCAGGCCGCGAACCGTGCGGGTGCCGGTGGCGAACACGTGGTCGAACTTCAGGCCATCGCGCGCCAGCGCGTCGATCTCGGGTGTCAGCCCACCGCTTCCGCCATAGGTGCCGACGAACGACGCCGACAGGCTCTCGACCGAGATCAGCACGACGTTCTTCGGGCGGCGCGTGAACGGCGCCAGAGGCTGTGCCAGCTGCTCGTGCCTGGTCGCACCTTGCCCGGGCGAAGGCCGGTGCACGCCGAGACGTGCGAGCACCGCGTCGGCCTGCGGCTGGTCGATCGTGCGATAAAAGCGGTCGTAGTCCAGTTCGTTGCGGCGCATGGCCGCGGCCAGCGTGAACAGGCCGTTGCCCGACAGTTCCTCGGCGACGGCGTTTCCGGCCCCCTGCATCTGCTCGACGCTCGCCAGCACCATGCTCGTCAACGGTGCCAGAACCGCCGCAGCGAGGAGCGCAGCGCGCTGGCGCCGGGGCAGCACCACCCGGTCGGCGCGCCGGACGGCGTGCGCCAGCCACCAGGTAACTAGCGCAGCCGCTGCGCCGATTGCGGCCAGGATCCAGCCGACCGGATAGGACTGGCGGATGTTGCCGATGACCTCGCGTGTGTACAGCAGATAGTCGACGGCGATGAAGTTAAGGCGGGTGGAGAACTCCAGCCAGAACGTCGCCTCGGCCACCGCCCCGAAGAGCAGCAGCGCGATCGAAAGCCATAGCCAGACAAGGCGCAGCACGCCGTGCACACGGCTGGCGCGCCAGCGGTTGGGCAGCAGCGCTTCGTACAGGCACACCGGTGCCACGAAAACGGAAACGACCGCGACGTCGAACCACAGCCCCTTGCCGAAGATGCCGGGCCACAGACCCAGCGGCACCATGTCGACTCCCGCAAAGGCCGCCAGGCCGAGGCGGGTCAGCGTGAAGATGGCGAGGACAAACAGCGCAACGAGCAGCGGCAGACGAGGCAGGCGGCCGGCCCAGCGCAACGGGGAGTACGTCATCAGCAACGGGGGATCGAAACGAATCCACCATTGGACCCGAGCGACATTAAGCGCAGCTTAAGCTCTTTCGCCCCGCGTACTTGTGATCAGCAGGTCGCCGCCGCTAAGGCCGGCCAATCGTTGCAGGCCCAGAGGTCAGCGCAACACCGGAATCCGCCCCGCGCGACCCGCCGAGCAGACCCAGCGACTGCGCAATCCGGTTGTTCAGCAGGATCGCGTTGGTCGGCTTCTGCAGCACGACGGGCTCCTCGACGCGGCTGAGCGCAATCACGCCGGCCAGTTCGGGCCGCTCCTGCAGCGTGCGCTTGATCACGCGCTGGAACTCGCCGATCACTTCGCCGACCGACGCGGCGGTCAGCATCACGACCGGCACGGGCGTGCCGGCCGACTCGCGGATCTTCACCGCGACCTCGACGCCACTGACTTCGTCGCGCAGGTTCCGGTCGGCCACGATGAGGTCGATGCGCCGGTGCGCCGCAAGCTGCTCCGCCAGCGCGGGCGTGTAGGCGGGCTCCGCGATCACCTCGGCACCCCACGACGACAGCAGGTGACTGAGGCTGTTGCGGATCTCCTCGTTGTCCTCGATCAGCACCAGCGAGTAGCCGGTCAGCGAGCGAATGTTCGATTCATTCAGCGTCGCGGGAGGGCGCGGGCCCCGATGGGGCAGCGCCGACAGCGGCGTTTCGATGCGGAACAGCGTCCCGGAGCCCGGGCGCGTGCTGACGATCAGCGGGTGGCCCAGCACATTGCAGATGCGGCGAACGATCGACAGGCCAAGACCGAAGCCGCCGACGGACTCCCCCTTCGAGCTTTCGCCGCGGTAGAACTCGTCGAACACGCGCGAAAGTTCGCTCTGCGCGATGCCGGGACCGGTGTCCCAGACCTCGATGCTCACCAGCCCGCTGCGCGGCCGTGCGGCCAGCAGCACGCCGCCCCTGTTCGTGTAACGGATGGCGTTGCCCAGCAGGTTGCGCAGCACGCGCGCCAGCAGCACCGGGTCGGACTCCACCGCCAGCCTCGGCCGGCGCACGCGCAGTTCGAGCCCCTTGCCGTGCGCCAGCGGCGTGAACTCTTCGGCGATCTGCGCCAGCATCTCGTCGAGCAGCACCTGCTGCAGACGCGGCTGGATCGCACCGGCATCCAGGCGCGAAATCTCCAGCAGTTCCTCGACCAGCTTCGACAGCGAGTCGACCGCCGACGACAGGCTCTTCGCCAGTGGCTCCAGCGGCCCCTGCGCCCGCTTCTTCAGGAGCGAGCAGTAGATGCCGATCGCCTGCAGCGGCTGGCGCAGGTCATGGCTGGCCGCGGCGAAGAACTTGGTCTTCGAGCGGGTCGCTTCCTCCGCTGCGCGGCGCGCCTCGTCGGCCACGCGCTTCTCGTTGAGCAGCTGGCCGACCAGCACTTCGTTCTCGTGGTTGTGCTTGACGGCGTCGAACAGGGTGACACCGAAATTGCGACCGAAGAACATAGTGAAGGCGAGCATCGCCAGCATCACGACCGCCGCGGTCACGTAGGCCGGATCCTGCTGCGCGAGCATGCTTGCGGTGAGCGGCAGCAGTGCCACGGGCAGGAAGGCGAACAGCGCCGGCCGATACGCCGCATAAAGGGTCAGCGAACCGAAGCCGACGCCGAGGAGCACCGTGACCAGCACCAGTTGCTTGAGCGGATCGGCCGGCATGAAGAACAGCGCGCCGGCCGCGCCCCACAACACGCCGGCCACCGCAGCCTGCAGCACCCAGCGGCGCGACCAGGCCTCGATGTTGTCCGCGTCGATCCTGGCCAGGCGGTACGCGCGCGACATGCGCAGGCGGGCCAGCGACTCGACCAGCATGGCGATGAACCAGCCAAGCAGCAACGCCCTGCCCTGCACGTTCCAGAACACCGCCAGCAGGGCCGCGGCTCCGACCATGCTGCCGAGAACCGATCGCGGGACCTGCTGGTGCACCGACGCGATCACACCGGCGAGGATGCGCTCGTGCCGATGCGCACGGTGCTCGTTGTCGATGCCGAAGCGGGATAGCGGACCGGCCATGGGGCGCGATGATAGGCAAGCGGCGCGATCCTGTCGCCGTCTCGCGCTCAGGCCGACACGATCGGGTGGCCGCTGAACGTCAGTTCGGTTCGTCCCCCGCGGGCCTGCAGCCTCGCGCGCGCACCGACCGGCAGCGTCGCCTTGCGCGGCACATGCCCGAAAGGCAGCCCGGTGAGCACCGGCACGTCGAGCCGGCCGCGCAGCTGCGCGATCGCACTTGCCAGGCCGAAGCCGTTGTCGGTGGCCTGCGCTGGCACCGGCGAGAAGTCGCCGAGCACGATCGCCCGGCAGCGGGCCAGCACGCCGGCGTGCAGCAGCTGGTAAAGCATTCGTTCGATCCTGTACGCAGGCTCGTTGACGTCTTCGAGAAAGAGAATGCCTCCGCGCACGCGCGGCAGGTAAGGCGTGCCGACCAGCGCCGCAACCAGCGCCAGGTTGCCGCCCCACAGCGTGCCTGTCACATCGCAGTCGGGCCCTTCGCCGCCGAACTCGACCCGGTGTTCACCGCGCGTGAGCGTGGCGAAGAACTGCTCCACCGTGAAAGGATCGGGTTCGGCAGCGGCGAAGTCGCTGGCCGAAGGCCCCTGGAAGCTGATGCCGCCGGCGCGTGCGAGGTAAGCAAGGTTGAACGCGGTGAAGTCGCTCAGGCCGACGACGATCCGGCCGGCCCGTGCGATGGCCTTGTAATCGAACTGATCGAGGAGCCGCGACAGGCCGTAGCCGCCGCGCGCGGAAAGCACGACGTCGATTCGGCGGTCCGTTG